>JBDTPD010000094.1:0-9906 GCA_039932855.1 Chitinophagaceae bacterium
GCATCATCTTGGTTCCAGTATCGGCTTGCTGATGATTATTGGTAACAGCTACTGAATAAAATTCACCAACTGAATAATCACCTTTGAGAATAACGCTTGGATATTTCCAGGTGATAGCCGAACCTGTTTCTACCTGTGTCCATGATATTTTAGAATGATCACCTTTGCAGATGCCACGCTTTGTTACAAAATTGTAGATGCCACCTTTACCTTCTTTATTGCCGGGATACCAGTTTTGCACTGTAGAATATTTGATCTCTGCATTATCCATCGCTACCAGTTCTACCACCGCTGCGTGCAATTGATTTTCATCACGCATTGGTGCGGTACAACCTTCGAGGTAGCTAACATAACTTCCTTCTTCTGCTACGATCAATGTTCTTTCAAACTGTCCTGTGTTCTCCGCATTGATCCGGAAATAAGTAGACAGTTCCATCGGGCAACGAACACCTTTTGGTATATAACAAAATGAACCATCACTGAATACAGCCGCATTCAGGGCGGCGAAAAAATTATCAGTAATAGGTACAACAGAACTCAAATGTTTTTTGATCAGCTCAGGATGTTCCTGGATCGCTTCGCTCATCGAGCAGAAGATGATACCAAGTTCGCCCAGTTGTTTTTTAAATGTAGTACCAATAGATACACTATCAATAACTGCATCAACAGCTACACCGCTCAGTCTTTTTTGTTCTTCCAGGGAAATGCCCAGTTTTTCAAATGTTCTTCTTAATTCAGGATCAATTTCATCAAGACTACCGGGAGCAATTTTTTGTTTGGGGGCAGAATAGTAGATAACATCCTGGTAATCGATAGCCGGGTAATTAATATTGGCCCAGGTTGGTTCTTTCATGTTGAGCCAATGGCGATAAGCTTTTAAGCGCCATTCGAGCATCCATTCCGGCTCATTCTTTTTAGCAGAAATAAAACGTACTATATCCTCACTTAATCCTTTCGGTGCCTCATCTGCTTCAATATCGGTAACAAACCCATATTTATACTCATTCAGTACCGTCCGTTCGATCACATCATCGTCATTATTCCGGTCATTTCGTTCAGGTTGATAGATCTCTGTTTTCATTTTGCAAATATACGGATCAATTTATACGAAAAAGTATAAACTGACTTGTTTTTGCCCTGAAACCGGGAAAATAAGTCCCTTACCAATAAGCTCATTACCTCACAAAAAGTATTAATAGCCAATCGTTTAGTTCAAAATACGATAAAGGTCCTATGTTTAGGCACTATACGTTACTATGCTATATATATAAGGAGTGGCATGGTTTTTTAAAATAAGAGATTGAACTAACACTATAATTTATGGCAGAAACAACAACAGCAACCTTAAAAGTTACCAGCCTCTCTTTCATAGACGAAGCAGAAATTCCATCAAAATATACATGCGACGGCGATCAGATCAGTCCCTCATTGGTCGTTGACCGTATACCTGAGGGCACTGAAACATTAGCGATCATCATGGAAGATCCCGATACCAGTAAAGGCACCTTTGATCATTGGCTGGTATGGAATATCCCTCCGGGAAATGTGGATGAAAATTACCTGGAAGGAACCAGTGGATTAAATGGAGCTGGCAAAACAGGTTATTACGCACCATGTCCCCCAACAGGATCGCACCGCTATTTCTTTCATGTATATGCATTGGATACCACACTGCATTTGCAGGCAGGTTCCGATAAGAAAGCATTGCAGGAAGAAATTAATAAACATTTATTGGCGAAAGGGACGCTGATGGGCCGATACGAAAAAAGAAAAAAGTAATCCCCGACCTCCTAAAGGGAGAAAAAGAATATCGAACCTGCCTGTCCGGTAGGCAGGCACGGAACAAGGAATCTCGAATGATGAAGTGAATACACTTCAACGTCCGTGGTTCTTCTTTATAAAAAAGCTTCTGTGACGAGTCTCCCGACATACAATAGAAAATGTTGCGGGGACTCGTCGTTAATAGGTATCTGGTCGCTGCTCTTCCCCTCCCGCCTCACTCTCTACCTGTTCTGAGTTAACACAACGGTAATCTTCTGGTAACATCCGCATAACCCACGAAAGAAATCTTTGCCGCAAACAATTAACGGCTATGAGAAGATTTTTACTCCCCCTCTCTTTATTATTTGTATTTACTTTATCGCTCTCCACTATTCAGGCACAAATGCGCATTACTGAATACATGTACGATGGCGTGAACCTCGAATTCATAGAATTTACCAATACCGGCGCTACGCCAATTGATATGACCGGCTATAGTTTCGATGATGATTCACGGCTGGCAGGTACTGTCAGCCTCAACGCTTTTGGCACTGTGCGTGCAGGTGAGTCAGTTATTCTTGCAGAAAATAATGCCACGGCTTTTCGTACTGCCTGGGGATTGTGTAATAATGTAAAAGTAATTGGCGGACTTGCTACCAATCTTGGTCGCAATGATGAGATCAATCTCTTTGATGCATCAGCAGTATTGGTTGATCGCCTTACATTCGGCGATCAGAATTTTCCCGGCACTATCCGCACACAAAATAAAAGCGGCTGGGTCAGTGCCACTGGTTTGGGAACTAACACTATCGCACAATGGACATTATCAATTGCCCCTGATGCAGAAGGTTCTTTCGCTTCTACCGGCGGCGATATTGGTAGTCCCGGAAAAAGTACACGCGCTACTGTTCCGTATGATCCATGTCCGGCCGGCGCTATGCGCATTACCGAATTTATGTACGATGGTGTCAATCTTGAATTCATTGAATTCACCAATATAGGTGCCACTGCTGTTGATATGACCGGCTATAGTTTTGATGACGACTCTCGCCTGGCAGGTACCGTTTCACTCAGCGCCTTTGGAACTGTTCAGCCTGGTGAATCTGTTATTCTTTCAGAAAATAACGCAGCAGCTTTTAAAACTGCCTGGAATTTATGTACAGGAATAAAAATCATCGGCGGGCTTGCTACTAACCTTGGCCGTAATGACGAGATCAACCTTTTTAATTCATCATCCGTATTGGTCGATCGCCTTACGTTTGGTGATCAGAATATTCCCGGAAGTATCCGTACACAAAATAAAAGCGGTTGGGTAAGTGCAGCTGGATTGGGAGCAAATAACATTGCTCAATGGACATTATCTGCTGCAGTCGATGCAGAAGGTTCTGTTACATCAACAGGCGGTGATATTGGTAGCCCGGGCAAAAGTACACGTGCTTTTGTTGCGTACGATCCTTGTACTGCAGTTGTAGCGGGTGCTCCGACAATTACAATAGATGTCAACACTACTACTAACTATCTTGACGGAGGAATTATCACTTCTCCAACAAGTCCTTATGCCATCAGCGGCGTGATCAATGATGCAGCTGATCCTGCGGGTACTACTGGAATAGATTTTACGATTGGAGATGATGTTACACCTGTGGGTAGCCTGATTGTAACTGCTTCCAGTAGTAATACTACAGTGGTACCGTTGACAAATGTTATTCTTTCAGGAACAGATGGCTCACGCAATGTAAAGATCACCGCTGCCGGAGTTGGATATTCAAACATCACTGTCAGTGTCAATGATGGCACCAACACCACTTCATACGTTATTAATTATGCGGCTTCACAGGCATCATCTTCATCAATCCAATGGTCGACCAGTATTGCCGATGCTTCTGCTGCAATAGCGCTGGATGATAATTACATGGCGATCGCAAATGATGAAAGCAATTTATTGTACGTATTTGATCGTCATGCATCGGGGTTGCCAGTTAAAACATTCGATTTCAATTCAACCAACCAGCTTGCCTTGACTGATGGAAGTACCGGCAATTGGAAAGAGCTGGATGTAGAAGCAGCTGTAAGAAGTCTTACTCATCCAAACCGTACTTACTGGTTAGGGTCTATGAGTAACAGCAGTAGTTTTAATGATAAGCCTAACCGTAACAGGATCGTCGCAATTGATATTACCGGAACAGGTGCTGCTACTACTTTTACCAATGCTGGTTACTATGGCGGACTTCGTTCGCAATTAATTATCTGGGGTGATGCAAACGGATATAATTTCACGGCCAGTGCTGCTGATGGTAAGGATCCCAAAACAATTGATGGGTTCAATGCAGAGGGAATGGTATTCGGGGCCGACAACACAACCTTATTCATCGGCTTCCGTGCACCATTGGTGCCAATGGCCAACAGAACCAAAGCAGTGATTGCTCCTGTACAGAATTTTGAAACATGGTTCAACAATGGATCACCTGTTGGCAATGCCGTTATCGGTGCGCCGATCGAATTGGATCTTGGTGGTCGTGACATCCGTGATATCATACGTTTATCGAACAACAACTATGTGATCGTTGCAGGTAGTTATGACGAAACATCAATACCGGCACTTTATCGCTGGAACGGTGTTCCTATAGATGTGCCGCAGTTATTACCATCATTTGATCTGACAGGGTTGAATGCAGAAGCAGCAATGGGTGTTAATGAAGGCGGACAATTATCTATCGATAAATTGCAGATCATCTGTGATAATGGTAATAATATTTTTTACAATGATGGAATAGCGGCTAAAGATCTTCCCCAGAATGCTTTCAAGAAATTTATTTCTGAAGTGCTTATCTCTTCTGTTGCTGGTGTGCTGCCTGTTCATTTTGAATATTTCATAGCCGTCAAACAATTATCGAATGTGCAATTGGATTGGAAAAATGGAAATACTGATGATGTTGTTTCATTTGACATCATGCGTTCTGAAAACGGAAGCAACTATCAGCTGATCCAGCATGTGATAGCCCAACCAAATCAAACAACCTATTCATTTACCGACATAAATGTTCCATCGCGAAAATTGTATTATCGTATTGATGCAAAAGATCTGTCAGGTCGTTCTTATGGTTCAGCTATCCGTTTCATAACAGCAGATGGTGCACATGAGTCAATTGTAAAAATTTATCCTAATCCTGTCAGCAATGGGTTATTCTCCATTGTAAGTACACAAACAGGTGCTAAAACAGTAGAAGTCTATACAAGCTCGGGCATGTTATACAAGCACTTTTCATTTACAGATCAAGTCAAAGATGTTGAAACGAATAATTGGTCAAAAGGATATTATCTCCTTCGGATCATTACAGCAGATGGAAATGTCGCTACTGAAAAAGTGATTGTGCAATAGTAGTAGGTATTTATTTAGTCACAGAGTAAAAGAGGATCATGGGGAGCAGACTGCTTTTCTGTGGTCCTCTTTTACTCTGTGGTTCTCTGTGGCCAAAAGCTAAGTACATAATCTGAAAAATCATGGCTACTTCTTATCCTTATTTTACTTCATAAGGTCCACCCGTTTCACCCCAGCCCCATTTGGGCATTGGCTCAGAAGTTTGCATAGGATTTTCTGCTAACCGGGAATTAATGATAGCAAGCCGACTGCCCCATTCCAGGTAACCAACAAATGCGGATCGGAACTCCGGATCATTTTTTAATCCTATCTCATCAGCAGTTTGTAATAACAGATATATCCAACGCTGTCGATTTTCTTCGGACAACATTTTACCGATATGCTTGCCTATCATTCTGGCATGCGAGCCGCCATCATCAGATGAATAAAACTTAGGTCCTCCAAAAACTTCTGCCACAAAATGAGCAACATGTTCGACATGCTCAGGTGACATATTTTTAAAAATCTCTCCCAGCATCTCATCTTTCAAGACCTTCTCATAAAATTTTCCGAACAAGGTTTTGAACGTTTCAATATCGCCGGCCCATTCGTACAAGGTTGGTATTTGTTTCATCGCACCATTTTTGTTTTATTGTATTTTGCCACAAAATACCATGTACTGACTATCTGGAAAAGAATAAATGCCGGCAATAAAAAACGAGGGCTAATAAAAGTATCAGGATCACACCAATACAATCAGCTGAGGTTGTTCAACATCTTTTATTCCGCGTTTTCTTCGCCCTTCTTTCCTGCTTTCACAATATCTCCTTTGGTAAAGAGGATAGCTTGCAGTGTTGTGCGCCAATCAGGTTTTTGACGTAACAGAAATTCGAGATCCATTCCAAAATGTTTCATCTCTTCTTTCTGTGCATCTTCCATGATAGCTTTTGCTTGTTTATCTTTTTCTACGGATATGCGTTGCTCGTACCAGCCGATAGCTTCGGCCTCTTCCGTGAGTGAGGTGATCATACGGGCAAAGGTTCTTGTTTTTTCACTCAGTTCATTGGGAGGTTCGTGGTATTGATCGAATGACATAGTAAATGTTTTAGGTTGAAAAGGTAAAGAAAAATTAGCTGTTAGCTATTAGCTTTTAGACTTAGACTAATACTGTTCTTAAACGCAAGATAATTCCTACAATTAAAAACTAATAGCTAATGGCTGACAGCTAACAGCTTTTCTTCCAAAAAAAAGCCTACCACTTTCGCGGTAGGCCCCATCATATGAGTGAACGATCATCTCCTTATTTGCCGGCAGCTTCGATTACTTCCGTATTCATGCGGATGTATTCTACATTTGGTTCTGCCTGTGCCTGCTTCAATCCTTCATTCGCTGTTTTGATAGCGCCTTGTTTGTCCCCACCTTTCAATTGGATCTTAGCTTTCCAGTATTTGACGTTATACGCATCAGGCTGCTTTTTCTCAACTTCTTCGATCCATGCCAATGCCTGCTTCATATCTTTTGAGTGATTGTAATAATAGATAGCCGCCTTATAATAAGGTTTGTTATCGCCTTGCATGGCTTGTGCAATATTCGCCATTACGCGGGCGTCCACATCTGTTTCAAGGTGCATGCTTAATAATGTATTCTCCCAGGCTACCTGGAAATCACATTGCTGATCGGTGATCACATTGGCAAATTGGTAAGTTAATGTTTCAAGCTTTTTATCCAGCTTAACTGGTTTGATTTTAAAACGCAATGCATCTTTTGTAGAATCATATGCATAAGCACCCCACTGATCCGGTACATTATTAAAGATCACGGTATACTCCGTTGCGCCAGGAATGGTAAAGAAAGCATAACGTCCCGGAGCCAGCCAATGTCCCTCGATCTTGACAGAATCGGTTAACCTGATCTTTGTAGCACCATTGGCTCCTGTTCGCCAAACAATACCATACGGTTCTATACTACCTAGGATTTTTCTGCCTTTTACATTAGGGCGGTTATAACTGATACTGATTGTTCCCAAACCGAAATCCTGTTCAATTCGTTGACCCGAACTTGGGTCAGGTATTTTCAGATCCTGTGCATGACTATTCAGTTGACATACGCTTAGTAGCGCGATAAGATAAAATCCTGCGAGTTTCATGATCGTTAGTTTTGTTATTAATCGTACTGAAGAACGGTTTCAAATGTAGGGTAAAAAGCGGGGCCAGAAGCAGATTGCGGCCAACGGCAGGAGTGAATATACTAATGGTGGGATTCGATTACCGATTGGTGATGAACAACAGGCAATAAGCGATAGGCAATTGCCCCTTGCTTATTGCCTATTGCCTATTGCCTATTGAACGGCACTTCGTCACTCCGATAACAAGACCAACCGCGCCGAAGATCATCACAACCATACCGATTGGCTAATGCTATACTTCTCCGTTTGATCGACTGATACTTTTGCAGGCTGTCTTATTGCAGAAATATTTTTAATAGAAAAAATAAATGGATCAGTCCTTGCCTGTCAAAACCGATTGGGGCTTTGCGAAAAAATTATTCTTTCGTTTTGGCTTTCTTTTTTTTGTAACGCAGATCGTCTTCCAACCAGGAAATGCTCCTTATGATATAATCAATAGTAATATACACTCCCCTCTTGAAAGCATTACGATCTGGATAGGCAAGCATATGCTGCATATCGGGTATGAGATCAACCCGGATGGCAACGGCAGTAGCGATACTACTTATGATTACCTGCTCGTGTTATTGCTAGTGATATTATCCATTGCAGGAACGATCATATGGACATTGATTGATTCAAAAAGAAAAAGTTATCGTAACCTCAATTACTGGCTCGTAACTATTGTCCGTTATTACCTGGCTTTTTCAATGTTTTATTATGGATTTGTGAAGATGTTCAACATACAGTTTCCATTTCCTCCTCCGCATATTTTACTTCAAACCTATGGCAACTCATCTCCCATGCGTTTGGCCTGGCAATTTTTCGGATACTCTTCTGCCTACAATTATTTTATCGGGTTAGCTGAAATCATAGGTGGTGCGTTATTATTATTCAAACGAACTGCCTGCGCTGGTGCATTGTTTTGCCTGGTTGTATCAGTCAATATAATGGCAGTTAATTACTCTTTTGATGTATGTGTAAAATTATTCTCCACGCTATTGGTGATCATGTCGCTGTTTCTCGTATGGCAGGACCTGAAGCAGTTGATTAATTTTTTCTGGTACAATAAAATAACTCAACCGGCCAACCGGATGATACCGGTATTTCGCAACAAGCGATTAGCCAGATCGCTGATAGCTGCAAAGTACATCCTGATATTATTTACATTATACCAAACCATTACCGGTGACCTGGACAATATAAAAAAGTATGGCGACCACTCTACGTACTCACCGCTGTATGGCATTTATGATGTAAAAACATTTATAAAAAATAATGATACGCTATTACCTGTGCTTACCGACACCATCATGTGGCGGAGATTGATCGTGACAAGTTATGATCGTGCATTGGTTCGTTCAATGAATGATAATTCAAGAACGTTTACTATTACCACAGATACAGTGTTGAAGAATTTTGTACTTACCAGTCGTACTGATACGGCAAATAAATCAAATTTTGCCTATACATTTATAGGAAATGATAGTTTGCAATTGCATGGAAAATGGAAGGGAGATAGCGTGCGGGTATATTTGAAAAAGTATGACCTGAGGAATTTTGCCCTGGTCAACAGGGGTTTTCATTTCATTAATGAAACGCCGTATAACAGGTAAGAAAAGACCGGGTAAAATAATTGCTTTACCCGGTCCTTTTATTTAAGCTACTTTCATTTCTTTCAGATCTTTCACTTCTGCTTCAAGTTCAGCAGCCATCTTTACGGTCTTGATGATTCTGCCAGCAACTTTGTAAGGATCAGCAGCGCTGTTTGGTCTGCGATCTTCCAACCAGCCTTTCCAACCTCTTTCTACGCTACCAATTGGAATTCTGATAGAGGCACCTCTGTCAGATACACCATATTTGAATTCATCGATGGCAGCAGTTTCGTGCTTACCGGTAAGACGAAGATGATTATCTGGTCCGTATACATCGATGTGTTCTTTTATTACAGGACGGAACGCTTCACATATTTTTTCAAATGTTTCGCGGCTGCCGCATGTTCTTAATACTTCATTAGAGAAGTTAGCGTGCATACCACTACCGTTCCAGTCAAGGTTACCAAGTGGTTTACATTGCCAGTTGATAGCGATACCATATTTTTCACCTATTCTTTCAAGAATATAACGTGCGAGCCAAACCTGGTCGCCTGCTTCTTTAGCGCCTTTGGCAAATACCTGGAACTCCCACTGTCCTGTTGCTACTTCTGCATTGATACCTTCGATATTCAAACCAGCATCGAGACATGCATCAAGATGTTCCTCTACCAGGTTACGGCCGTATGCATTCATTGCACCAACTGAACAATAGTAAGGACCTTGTGGTCTTGGGAAACCGCCTTCAGGGAAACCAAATGGTTTATCTGTTTCCGGGTTCCACAGGAAATATTCCTGTTCGAAACCAAACCAGAAATCATTATCATCATCGTCGATGGTTGCACGTCCATTGCTTGGGTGTGGCTGACCGTTCGGGCTCAATACTTCGCACATAACGAGGAAGCCATTTTTACGCTGTGGATCTTTCACCATATATACAGGTTGCAATAAGCAATCTGAAGAACCACCGGGAGCCTGTTCAGTTGAAGAACCGTCGAAGCACCAAACCGGGCAGTCTTCCAGCTTGCCGG
>JBDTPD010000095.1:0-9854 GCA_039932855.1 Chitinophagaceae bacterium
CGCATGAGATCGTTATTGCGCAAACCTTCTCCCAGGAACTCAATTCTTCTTTCTGTCATGATCGCAGCGAGTAAGGCCGCTGCATCTGCAAAACTGCCGGGTGCAAATACGGTAGTTGGGTCAGAGCGTGTGCGTACAGAATCCAATATCGCTACTGCTTGTGCATCGACGGTATTAGATGATCTTACTTTTGCTTCTGCCAGGTTCAGCAATACCTCTGACCAACGGATCACCGGTGTAAAATCAGCTGGTGATGCAGTAGGATACTTGGTCAGATATTTCTTACCAGCATTGGCACCACTGGTGGCTGTGTAGATAAATGCTCTTCTTTTATCTGTAGCTGTCCATCCTGCATCAGCAATAATGCCGGCGGCATTCAGAGAAAAGATAGAACCAATACCTGTTGCACTTGAATAATAATAAGCCTGAAGACCATTTTGTGTGCCAGGGATATCTCCTCCGGTTGTAGTAAATGGCATAGAGAAAATAGATTCAGTCGTTGTATAAGGCGCTTTAAAAACATTTGTGTAATCAGCCTGCATAGCATGAGCTACACCGCTGGAAGCAACAAATGGAGCAACAGCCGGTACAAGCTTATTTGCTTCAGTGATCACCTTTGCATAGTTCTGCATACTTAAATAAACACGTGTCTTTAAAGCAATAGCTGTATTACGATGTGCACGGGTAGTATTGTTGTAGGCAGATCCATTTGTTAATGGAAGATTGGCTTCAGCAAAATCAAGATCTGCTAATACCTGGGTATATACCTGCGCAACGGTACTGCGTGCCAGATCTGAAGCACCTGGCCCGATGATTCCCGTTAATCGCAATGGAAGACCTAGTTTACTTCCGGCGCCATCAGCATATGGTCGTGCATAGTATTGCAACAGACTATAATAAGAAAGCCCCCTGATGAGTTTGGCTTCGGCGATGTAAGCATTGCCTACAGTGTTTCCAACTACCGACAAACCTTTAGCATTCATACCGTCGATAAACACATTACATGCATTGATGGTTAAATATGCCTGTGCCCAAAGACCGACAATAGCAGATGCACTATTGGTAGGATTTAATCCCCATACATCCGCATTGGTAACAAGGTTTGGATCTTCGCTGATAAATTCTTCTCCCCTGATATCGCCATATACAACATAACGACCACCATAGAACGTACCACCTTTCAATGTTGAGTATAGTGATAATACCTGGTTGGCAATTCTGTATGGCTGATCAAAAGCGGAAGCATTGGAAATAGATGTCTCCGGCGGGTAATTCAGCAAGTCCTTGTTACAGGAAGTAACCGTAGCAAATAATGCCGAGGCTACCAGTATATATTTGAATTTGATTTTCATTGTGTGTCTGTTTTAACGATTAAAAATTAACATTCAAACCAATGGTAATCGTACGACCATTAGCCAACGTATTCCTGTCAACACCAGATGAAGTTGCTGAGTTACCATTAGAAGAAACTTCAGGATCCGGACCAGGATATTTTGTGATGATAGCCAGGTTTTGACCACTTACATAAAGTCTTGCACTGTTGATCTTGGCCTTGCTGACTAATTTTACAGGGAAAGTGTAACCAACCTGAACAGTTCTCAGTTTTACAAAATCTCCTTTGAATACGTTTATATCCAACGGCACTGAGGAGCCATTTGATACGTTATCACCATACATTGGTTTTGGGATCTCTGTAACCTGTCCTGGCTTGCTCCAATAGTTTAATACATCAGTTGAGTTGTTCCAGAAACGCTGATCTCTTAAACCTGCATTGGAACCATAATAGATATAAAATCCTAACTGGTAAGTAAAGAGGAAGTTGACATCAAAATCTTTTATACGGAAACTATTATCCCAACCACCAATGATCTTTGGTTGTGAGTTGCCATATAATACAGCATCATCTGCCTGGTTGATGGCGCCAGCAGCACCATTGACGAGGTATTTGGTGCCATCAGGATTCATGTAATTGAATTGTCCGGAAGGAAGAATACTACCAAATTGATATAATACCTGCTGACCGTTCTTATTGATAAATATTCTTTTACCTGTAGCAGGATCTACACCACCTGTACGAACTACCCATAAATAAGCAGCAGAATAACCGGGTAATGTTTTATTGACTGTTTCCAGGCCACTGGTAGATGTTTGAATTTCTGTCAAACCATTTGCCAGGGAAGTAACCTCGTTCTTGTTGTAAGAGATATTGAAAGAAGAGGTCCATGTGAATTCTTTCTTATCAATAATAGCGGCATCTAATTTAAACTCGAGGCCTTTGTTGTACATCGTACCTACGTTCTGTAAAATATTATTAGGCAATCCTGCAGATGGCGCCTGTGGTACGCTCAATAACAGGTTGTCAATATTATTATAGTAGTAAGCTACTTCACCCTGCAATCTGTTGTGCAGTATACCGAATGAAAAACCTACATCGGTTTTCTTACTCGTTTCCCAGGTGATCTGATCATTACCAACAGAGCTAAACGCCAACGTTGCAGCTCCGCCGTATAATCCTGATCCATAAGTTGAGTAAGAAGAGAAGTTGCCAATACCAGATATATTACCAACCTTACCATAGCTGCCGCGCAATTTGAAGCTGCTGAATACACGATCAAGTCCGGCATTGGCCCAGAAATTTTCTTGTGTGATGTCCCAACCGGCAGATGCTCCCCAGAACGTTCCTTTTTTTACACCCAATGCTGAATATTCATCCTGACGGACATTTCCACTCAGGAAATATTTCCTGCTGAAGTTATAAGTGATCCGTCCGAAAGAGGAAAGCAAAAAGTTTTTGCCTAATCCTAAACCAGCTGTGTTATTGGTAGTAAATCCTGCTTGTACATTGGTATAAGCGGAATCAGATAACGTACGGCGCGCGATACCAAATCCGGTAGAGATACGACGTTGTTGTTCGGTACCTGCCAGCACACTGATGTTGTGCTTTTCGGCAAGTGTGAAATCAAATTGTGCTGTATTGGTCCATATCCATGTTTTGTCTTTGGAAAATGTACCGGTAGCGCCACCACCGGGTCCAAGGCTGGTACCAGCACCATCACCGTGATAGGGGTTATAAAAAATATCATTATCGATCAATAAATTGTCGATACCATACACTGTTTTCAAAGTGATCCAGTTAAGCGGTTTCACCTGTACATATACATTTGACTGCATATGGCTCACTTCATTGTTGGAACGGTTAAGATCCAGCAAGAGGCGAACGTTGTTAAATGTATAAGGGTTGGAACCATTTACAAGACTACCCTGACTGCCGATGGCAGTAGCAGAAGCAATATTGTACGTGCCATTGTTATTAAAAGGAGAAACGTTTGGAGGAAGAGCAAATGCTAAACGTGCAGCACCTGCTGATGCAAAACCTTCACCAGGCAATGAACCAGAGCTACCACCGATATTATTCTTTTCATTTGAATAAGAAAGTTTACCACCGATGCTGATGACTTTGTTAACGCGGCTATCGATATTCAACAAAGCATTGGCTCTTTGGAAATCATTTTGTTGCAATATACCTGTCTGTGAAGTGAAACCTACAGACATATAATAAGTAGTGGCATCGTTACCTCCAGATACACTAAGACTATGACTATGAGAAATTCCTTTGCGATATACTTCATCATACCAGTTTGTATTGATAGGATTGCCATTAGCATCCGTAGGTATAATAAAGTTACCGGTAGTAGCAGGTGCATTTGCTTTTAAATTAGCAAGTGCAACATTCTTATACCCTACATATTGATTAGCATCCAGGATATCTGGTAAGCGTGTTGCTTTTGTAAAACCTATCCATCCGTCATACGCTACTCTTGTTTTACCTTGTTTACCTTTTTTAGTAGTAACAAATACAACTCCATTGGCAGCGCGGCTACCATAGATAGCGGAAGCGGCTGCATCTTTAGCGATGTCGATACTTTCAATATCATTTGGGTTAATACTCGCCAATGCATTGGCAGGTGCACTTGTACCACCAGCATCGCCCGTATAAGTAGGTATACCATCTACCACGATCAAAGGATAAGAACTCAATGAAATAGAGTTCACCCCTCTGATTCTGAATACAGGAGGATTGTTCAATACACCATTAGGAACAGTGATCTGAACTCCGGTTGCTTTTCCAGCCAATCCTGATTCAAAACTCTGAATAGGTTTTTGAGCAATGTCAGCACCTTTTACAGAAGCAACATTTCCTGTTGCATCTTTTCTGCGCTGCGTACCATAACCAACCACTACTACTTCCTGCATTGTTTTGTCTTCGTTCTTCATGACAACATCAATGATTGTTTTGGAACCAATTGACGTTTCCAAAACACCCATGTCAACCGAAGAGAAGACAAGTGTTTTTGCAGAAGCAGGAGCTGTTAACGAAAAATGTCCGTCAACGTCTGAAACTGTTCCTGATCTTGTGCCTTTAATTGTTACTGAAACATTGGGAAGAGCGTTTCCCTTTTCATCCTTTACAGTGCCTGTAATGGATTTTTGGGAGAATAGCTCGCCTGTAAATAACAGGAAAGCTACCCCCAGGAGGAGTAATTTTCTCATGCATGTAGTTTTAGTTGTTATAAATCGTCGAGGTTCGTTCGTCCAGAACCGTAACCTTTCTAAATATAACAAATATTTAAATCCACTTTTTCAGAGGAAAAAAAAATTTTCATTATTGGTGCCTGCAAAAAAACGCGCAAACGATTGCTGAAGAATGCTGAAGTTTATTTTTTTACTTTCCGGAGACGAAGAAAAGTAACGACCTGGTCTATCTGCTCACTACTCATTTTCTTTGCAACAGCATGATTACGCGCATCAATGCCAATGAGAGCGGCCGTATGGTAATTGTCTATCTGTATCTTGGTGAAGTTGGGAATACTGTCTTTCCCTTTGGTAAAGATGCCGTGACAGCCGGAGCAATGAAGCTGGTAAAGAACCTTGCCTTTTTCTGCTTTCTCCAATAGCAATTTGCGATTGATATCAGTTACATGGGAAGGAATATCGTATTCAACCTTTTTAGAAGGATGACACTGTAGCAGCAATGTAGTGCCGGCAAACAAACAAAGTATGGTATAAAGTAACTTCAAGATGATTAGTATTCTCCTCCTGGTTTACGGTTATTCAATGATTTATCCGAAGAAACCGGTAGACCTGCAGGGGGTGTATCAAAAATAATATTTTCATTTAACGAATGCATAAAGGCTTTCAGGTCGTTCTTTTCATTACGGGTAAGTTTTAATGAATCAGAAGAAAGTGTTTGATTGGGAACGATCAACTTTTTTCCTGTACCACCACCCACATCATAAAAATCAATGACCTGGTCCAGTGTATTGAAAACTCCATTGTGCATATACGGTTTGGTGAACTCTGCGTTGCGTACCGTTGCTGTTCTGAATGCATGCAAGGTTTCTTCTGCCGGGTTTACATCATAGCGTCCCTTGTCATCACTCAGTCGTGTATAAGCAGTATCAGACGGCACACCAAGTACTTCAAACTCTGAACCTATATACGGTGGTTTAATACCATTGAAATGAGGAACGAAATGACAGGTAGCACATTGCGCTTTACTCATAAATAAATTAAATCCTCTTCTTGCATCAGCAGCAATAGCACTGTTATTATTCATCGCATTATCAAAAGGAGAATAATAATTGCTGAAGTCGGCATAATAATAAGTAATGGCAGAAATGATATGACTCATACCCGGATTTTTATCTTCCGGGGTATACTTCACAAACTTTTTAAACGCATTCCTGTATTCCTTACAACTCATAATTTTTTTTACCAGCTCATCAGGATCACTGCTCATTTCTTCGTGACTGCTCATCACTCCTCTTGCCTGGTCCTGTAATGAAATATGTTTACCGTCAAGCATTACCAGGTGATTAAAAACAGAATTAATCAATGACGGAGCATTTCTTGGTAAATGATTCTTTTCGTCAAACTGAAAAGGAGTGGCCATTGTTGTATCGGTAAAATATTCTGTCGGCTTATGACAGGAAGCACAACTGCGTTTATTATTTCCTGAAATGATAGGGTCATAAAATAATAATTTTCCTACCCTCTTTATTTCATTCAGCACAGCGCTGTCTTCCACCAATGAAAAAATGCCTTTTGTATTTTGGGAAATAAATAATGATTTATCAAAAACAGAAGTGACTTCATTGTTTAATGCATAGTCATTATAGCTAAGAGAAATGACATCATATGATTGAATAAAGCGCTGGTTGAGTCGAAACAACGGATTAATATAATCTTTTAAGAAACTAAATTGATCAAACGCTGAATAAGCGGCAGGTTGTCGATCCGCAAAGTCAATTGCATTATCATACAATGAAAGATAATCAGCAGAAAGAGGAGTGACCGAAAAATCTGCATTGAACCTCGTGTAAATATTTTTCACTTCATGCATCATCATTCTTAATTCCGGAATGATGCGGGCCGTATCAGGACATTCAAATCCTGTTGTATAGATAGCGGCGAGATTTAACAGGTATAAACGATTGGCTAAAAAGAAATGATCATCTGTATCCAGTTGCATCAGCACTGAATCTCTTGTAAACATGCTGAGACTATCAAGCGATGTTTGGATAAATGCTGAAAGTGTATCCTTATTAATTGTTTCTTCATCGAGATACATTTCAGCAAGGCTAAGACCTGCACCTTTGCGTTTGTACGGGGCTTCAAATTTTTCAAACACTTCTGTTTCCCATTCTACCGGTAATGGTCCATTGAGTTTGCGATAAGAGATAGGATCAAAATAACGTAACCAGAAATCCATTCCTTTCAACCGGCTGCGGCTGGAAACAATTTCTTCTTTTATTTTTTTAATATCAGTAGAGTTGGAAAGATCAGCGTACCTGATAGTATGAAGTAATTGCTCTTCTTCCTGTTTGAATTGACTGAGTGAGCTGAGATAAAAACTTTTGTATTCTTTTTTTTGCCGGAGGCTGAAAGAAAAACAGCAGACGGCAGCAACGAGAGCAAGTATGACTAAGGAAGTTTTCATGAGTTACATAAGTCGCCGCGATCCGGAAAGATCATGGCTGATAAGGCTTACGCCGGGCTGTTTACCGCCTTCAAAGCTACCTAATAAGTTCCCTATTTGCAAGGCTTTAGCACCGTTACTGGTACCCCAGCGAAGCAAATCTTCGAGAGGTAGAGACGGTAAATGTTGGAGAATGGTTCGGATTTCTGCCAAAATACTTAATTGATGATTGGAGGCAAGACTGTCGGTACCCAAAACGATAGATTCGGTCCCCTGCCGGATCATGGTGATGTCGGGCAAATTGCCGGTAATGTATAAATTGGCGTTCGGACAAAGACACCACCAAACCTGTGAATGCCCGGTTTTTGAAAAAAGAAGGTCCTCGCGGGTGCTATGTACATTATGAACGAGGATCAGCGGTTGGTTAGAAAGAAACAGCGGCAGGTATGTCTGCAGACTGCTTTTGCCGGATGACTGAAAAAAAGAAATGTCAATACCCATGGATTCATATAGTTTCAGGAACGCGCCTTTTTTGTATAAGAACAACTCATCTTCCTCCGGGCTTTCCTGGTTGTGAATGGTCATCAGGTGATTGCCGGGAAATTGAATGATCTTTTGCCATAGCTCACGCGAAACAGAGTAAGGCGCATGAGGCACGATCGAATTCGCCTCGGCAGGGATGGCATAATGCTTTGCATATTCTCTGAAAATAGCAACAGCGCGTTCAAACCGTTGTTCTGATACTTCCGGTAAAAAACCACTTGCTTCGATGAAATTGTGATACCTGATCCGGCCGGTTGTTTTTTGTGGAATGGTCATCGCGTTATTACAGATATCACCTACTGCTACAATACCATTGCTGATCATTTCATCTTCCGCCAATCGTATGGCATTCAGAATTTCTTCTTCGGCAATATGGCGATGTTGCATCACTTTGGATACAAAAGGAACCAGCCCTGTTTTTTCAGGGATCATTCCTTTCATATGACTCAATTCAAGATGGCAATGACAGTTGATAAATCCGGGCGACAGAATTCCCTCAAATTCCTGTACATCATCGCCTGCGTCAGCAGATGAAATTACTGCTTCAACTGTAGCATCTTCTTTCATAATAAGAACGGACGAATCAGTTGCAAAGCGATAGCCATCAAATAACCTGTCTGCCCTGAATTTTTTATATACCATGATGCAAAATTCATCTATTGAAAATCCAAATCCCAAAAATTTATTCTCATTAACTTTGCCAACCTTTTAACCGCAGCAGGAATTTTTACTTTTGAATTTTGAATTCCGTGTACTGTTACAATTTTAAGAGGAAATACAGATTTTATGTTAGATAAGTTAGAGGCGATAAAGGGAAGGTTTGATCAGTTGAGCATGGCATTGACCAATCCTGAGATAGTGAGCAATAATAAAAAGTTTGCGGAAACCAGTAAGGAATACCGCAGCCTGGAGAAGATTGTTAATGCATACCAGGACTATAAAAAAATACTGGATGACATCTCTTTCTATAAAGAGGCGATAAATGGCGAAGATCAGGAAATGCGTGAGTTGGCAAAGGAAGAAGCGCCTGGGTTGGAAGGAAAAAAAGAGAAAGCAGAAGCTTATATCAGGCAATTATTGATACCGAAAGATCCGCAGGATGAGAAGAATGCGATACTGGAGATTCGTGCCGGCACAGGTGGTGATGAAGCCAGTTTATTTGCCGGTGATCTGTTGCGTATGTATATCCGCTATTGCGAAAGAAGAGGATGGAAGACCACGATACTTAGTGATAGCGAAGGAACAGTAGGAGGATACAAAGAGGTACAATTGGAAGTAACAGGTGACGATGTATATGGTACGCTCAAATTTGAAAGTGGTGTGCATCGTGTACAACGTGTACCTGATACAGAAGGAAGTGGTCGTGTACATACATCAGCTGCTACTGTTGCGGTAATGCCGGAAGCAGAAGAAGTAGATTTTGAATTAAAAGAAAGTGATGTGAAAATGGAAACTGCACGAAGTGGTGGCGCAGGTGGGCAGAACGTAAACAAGGTAGAGACTAAAGTTTTACTTACGCATATTCCTACTGGTACTGTTGTTGTTTGCCAGACAGAACGAACACAATTAGCCAACCGCGAAAAAGCTATGCATACCCTTCGTACGCGTTTGTATGAGGAGCAGGTAAGAAAGCAGGAAGAAGAAATATCCCGTCATCGTAAGAGTTTGGTTAGTACCGGCGATCGCAGTGCCAAGATCAGGACGTACAACTTTCCACAGGGACGTGTAACTGACCATCGTATAGGTCTTACATTATATAATCTCCAGGATGTACTCAATGGCGATATCAATGAACTGATTGATGCACTTCAGTTTGCTGAGAATTCGGAAAAGCTGGCGAAGCAGAATTAGGTTTTCTACCTATCTGTATTTACTTATTAACTGGTTGGTTTAGACAATTTCTCTACTGCACACATTCGTTAGTCAGTTATTCTAATGTCTGATTAACAATTAATTATTTCATAATTGAAAAAATCCCACAAACTGGTGATCTTTTTGGTCTGATTTATGCACTATCTATGCAGAAGCAAAGATGAGTTGCTTCGACAGTTCATTAAAATTTCGGAAGTGAGTGGCAAGTGATGCAGATACGATTTCACTTGTTAGAGGAAAAAACTACTCAAAGTGAGATTTTACGAAGGCGCGTGGGTGAAAAATACTACAAAACACCTTTTAAACTTTCATTAACAGCACACTTCACACTAATGGCAGTAAATTTGCGTTAGTATAATAAGAACACAAATAAGATAACTATAGAACAAATAATTATAAAAGCAGTCAATTTTCTCATAAGCAGTTAGTTTTGGTTGCGACCCCTGTTTCCACAGGGGTC
>JBDTPD010000096.1:0-9809 GCA_039932855.1 Chitinophagaceae bacterium
GCTATCAATGATCCGAACCCGGTTATGTTTTTTGAGCACAAAGCATTGTATCGGAGTATAAGTGGCCCGGTACCTGAAGGATACTATGAAATAGAAATTGGTAAAGCGAGACATGTGCGTGAAGGAGAAGAGGTCAGCATTATTACTTATGGCGCCGGCGTACATTGGGCCGAAGACTTCGCAGCTGAGAATCCAGGTATATCTGTTGATATACTTGATCTGCGTACATTATTACCATTGGACTATATCGCTATTCGTAATGCAGTACAAAGAACAGGTCGTGTATTGGTGTTGCATGAAGACACGCTCACTGGTGGTATTGGTGGTGAAATAGCAGCGTGGATCGGCGAAAATTGTTTTGGTATGCTCGACGCACCTGTTATGCGTTGCGCCTCTCTTGATACGCCAATTCCATTCAGTGTTATCCTGGAAAATAATTTTTTAGCCAGATCAAGACTAGCTGAATCTGTACATAAGCTGATGAACTATTGATCTACACATAGGAAATAAATATTAAACTTCAGATTGTGTATTGCTAATAGCCAATTGCGAACTATCATCCTGTTCGTCAGGTTCGGCCACTTCAACAACCGGTACTTTTCTTTCACCAATCTGCTGGCGCCACATGGCATAATACAATCCTTTTTTATCTACCAGTTCACTGTGACTTCCCTGCTCAATGATCTTTCCTTTTTCTAGTACATAAATAGTATCAGCATGCATGATCGTTGACAAGCGGTGAGCGATAAGTATAGTGATCTGCTGATTCAGGGCAGAAATTTCTTTTACTGTTTCTGTGATTTGTTCTTCTGTCAATGAATCCAATGCCGATGTGGCCTCATCAAAAATGAGTAAGCGTGGTTTTCTTAATAGCGCCCTGGCGATAGACAAACGTTGTTTTTCACCTCCGGAAATTTTCTTACCACCTTCTCCCAGCATCGTATCTAATCCTTCGCCGGTGCCATTCACGATCGGCATAGCTGAAGCCATTTCCAATGCCGAGATCATTTCTGCATCAGTAGCATCTGATTTTACAAATTGCATATTCTCCCGGATAGTGCCGGAAAAAAGTTGTGTATCCTGTGTAACAAACCCTAATTGCTTTCTGATCCTGTTATACCGGATATCACGGGAAGAAACACCGTCATATAAAATTTCACCTTTGACAGGCGTGTATAATCCAACCAGTAATTTCACCAATGTTGATTTACCAGAACCTGATGGTCCCACAAACGCAATAGTATCTCCTAATGATGCTTCAAAAGAAATATCTTCTAATGCATTGGTCGTTGCGCGTCGATGACTAAAAGTGACATTGCTAAAACTTAAATGCTCGATCGGTCCTACATCAATTGGATCTTCAGGCCGGTACTCTGGTTCTTTTAACATCAATTCATTAAACACCTGTAACGAACCCTCTGCTTCGCGATAAGAAAGAATAATGCTACCGAGATCCTGCAATGGCCCGATGATAGCGGTAGAAATAAATTGCATCGAGATCAACTCGCCGGTAGATAATATTTTCCGGAAAATGAGCCACAGTAAAATGAACAGGATCGATTGTTTTAATAGAACCAATATGGTTCCCTGCAAAAAGGTAAGCGTTCTTAATTTTTTCACCTTTCCCATTTCCAGGTCATATATCTCCTGCGTATGCTGTCTTAATCTTTTTATTTCCTGGTAAGTAAGTCCAAGACTTTTTACCAATTCAATATTTCTCAATGATTCTGTAATGGTACCGCTCATCTTCCGCGTTTGCCTGATGAGTGAGCGTTGCAATACTTTAATAGAACGACTGAGGATACTTGTTAATCCACCAAGGAAAACAACACCGATCAGGAAAACAGGAATCAGGAGCCAGTGTTTCGTGATCGCATACCAGATCAGAAATCCAACCCCTACTACCGATGAAAAAAGAATATTGATAAAATTGGTGATGAAGCGCTCGGTATCAGTTCTTACTTTTTGTAAGATGGCAAGAATTTCACCACTGCTGCTATCTTCAAATTCAGTATAAGGCAAACGAATGGTTTGGCGCAAACCATCATTGAAAATTTGCATACCAAATTTCTGCACTACCAGTCGCAGCACATAATCTTTGAAAGCCATCAGTAACCGTGCAGCTAAGGCAAGTCCAACAGCGAGTCCCAGCCAAAAGATAACGCCATGTATTAATTCACTTTCGGTTTTGGTGCCGGCATTCAATGTATACTTATCGATGATCTTACCAAAGATGATCGGATCATACAACGAAAGAATCTGCGCAATACCAGCCAGGGCCAGCGCCAATGCGATCCATCCACGATAAGGACGTAAATAAGTGCGGAGAATTTTCATGTAATTGTATAGTCAAACTTGTTGCCAATTGTCAAACCAGGTTATTCATTCATTGCCTGGTAGACCATGGTTCTTACTTTTTCAACAACATCGCCATGTGTGCCGCCACTTAGCTGACGATAAAAAAGCAAGACTAACTTTTCTTTTGGATCTACCCAATAAGAAGTGCTGAAAGCGCCACCCCAGCTAAATGTGCCGGGTTGTGCCATAGTACGACCACTGCTTTTATCGGTAACCAGTTGAAACCCCAATCCAAATCTATCATTGCCGCCAAAAGGAATATCGCCGATCTGGTTAGTGGTCATCAGGCGAATAGAATTTCTGCTTAATATCCTTTTGCCATTATATTTTCCATCATTCAATAACATCTGCAGGAAAACAGCATAATCATATATCGTGGAAGAAAGACCCGCACCACCGGAATAATAAGTGGTTGGTTGTAATGGGTATTGCGAGAGTGCCGCTTTGCCTAAAACTTTACCAGTCTCTTTTTCCATATGCCCCTGCGGGTTCTCGTGATACATAGTGACAAGTCGCGATGCTTTTTCGGCAGGAATATTAAAATAAGTATCGTTCATGCCCAGCGGCTCAAATATTCTTTTTTTGAAAAAATCACTTAAGGACATCCCGGAGATAACTTCTACCAAACAGCCAAGCAAGTCTGAACTTAATCCATATGTCCATTTAGCTCCAGGCTGATGCATCAATGGTAATTTGGCTAAACGGTTCATAGCCGCTAATAAATTATCATCATACACGCCAATGCCAGATGTGATCTTGCTTTTTGCATAAATAGCATTGGATTCTTTAGAACCGATCTGTGCATACCCGATGCCGGAAGTATGTGTGAGTAAATGACGGATCGTTACTTCTTCTTTAGCAGGAACGGTTGTATAGGTAGTATCAGCTGCATTGAATTGATCTAATACGGTCTGCTGTTTAAAAGCGGGAATATATTTAGATACAGGATCGTCCAGTGATAATTTACCTTCTTCAAACAAGATCATGATAGCAACAGTAGTAATGGCTTTTGTTTGCGAAGCAATTCTGAAAATCGCATCTTTTTTTAACGCAGCTTTCGTGTCCATATCGTTATAGCCAAAACTCTTGTAGTATGCGATCTTTCCGTCATGTACGGCAAGTACAACGCCACCATTGAGCCATTCTTTTTTTACCCATTCATCCATACGTTTATCAATCGTCTGTAAACGTTCTAATGAAAAGCCAGCTGCTTCAGGTGTAGCGACGGTTGTTATTTTCTGGGAAAAAAGAAAATTTGCTTCCAGTAAAATGATAAGCAGAAAGAATAATTGTTTTTTCATATGCACATGTGGTATTTATTGGTGATAGCCGGGTCCGAATAATGCTTTGCCAGCTCTAGTGCCATTGTGTTTTTCGTTGTCTACAGTCAATACACCGTTGACAATGACATAATGAAACCCTTTTGAATATGCATGTGGTTTTTCAAATGTAGACATATCAATTACTTCCTTATCATCAAAGATGACAATATCGGCGGCCATATCTTCTTTGATCAGTCCACGATCGTGTAATTGAAATTTTTGTGCTGGTAAAGACGTCATTCTTCTTATTGCTTCTTCTAGTGAAATTACTTTCTGATCACGTACATAGCGACCAAGTACGCGTGCATTAGTACCATAACCACGCGGATGCGGTACACCTGAATTGAATACGCGAATGCTGGCATCGCATGCAAACATATTGAACGGATATTGCATGATGTTTTTAACATCTGCCTCACTCATACCATGAAAGACGCCGCCGGCACCCCCATTGCTTTCAAGATCCATGATTGTTTGGGCCTCTTCTGCAGCAGTATGTTTTCTTCCTTTAATCAGATTGATCTGCTCAATACTTTTACCATTGTAAGTAGTGTCAGGCGCATAGTAGGTAACAACCGCATAACTAAAATGCTTCAGTTTTCTTTTTTGTAAACGCGCGATCATGGAATTGCTTACATATCTTCTGACAGCAGGTCTTGCTAATCTCGCTGTAATAGAATCCTGCCCATCTGCTAATATCTCTTCCGGTAAAAGTGTGCTGATAGAAGTACTACTGGCAGTGTATGGATATTGATCGATGGTAACTTCAATACCTTCTTTTCTTGCTTTCTCGATCATCGGCACAGTTTCTTTACTTCTTCCCCAGTTTTGCTGACCACTTAATTTAAAATGAGAAATCTCTACCGGGATTTTTGCTTCCCGGCCAACAGTGAGTGCTTCTTCAATCGCTTCTGTTACGCTATCACCTTCATCTCTCATATGCGTTGAGTATACACCTTTATATTTTGCAGAAATTTTTGCCAGGTCAACGATCTCTGAAGTTTTTGCATACGTGCCCGGTATATAAATAAGACCGGTAGAAAGTCCAACAGCTCCTTCACGCATAGCTTTGTCTACAATATTTTCCATTTGAGTCAGCTCCGCTGGCGTAGCATCGCGGTTAGCTCTCCCCATCACCGCTTTTCTTACATCGTTATGACCGATAAGACTGGCTACATTGATAGATAGCTTTAATGAATCAATGTAGCGCAGGTATGTTCCTATATCTGTATTTGATAAACCACAATTGCCGGTGATAACGGTGGTAACACCATCATAAATAAAATTATCAGCAGTAGGTTGCTTTACTTCATCGTCTTCTATGTGCGTGTGTACATCGATAAAGCCGGGTGCAACGATCATTCCCTGTGCATCGATCGTTCTTTTAGCAGGCATTTCGGTGTCGCGGCCCACGCTGATGATCTTGCCGTTTTTGATTGCTACATTTCCATAATACCAGTTGTTGCCCGTGCCGTCAACTATGCGGCCATTACGGATCAGGATATCACATTGATTATTTTGGGCAAATAAATTCAGGGGTAGCCATAGAAGCCAGGTAAACCATTTCATTGGGTTAAGTTACTGAAAGATGTGGAAGGATGTTGTTAACCGGCTGCTATTCTTATCATATTGTGTTGGCACACAATGATCAATTATGAGGCAACTGAAAACTTTACTCCTCCGATATACGTACATAGGAAAGAGAAAACCACCACCGAACTTGAAAATTGTATTTCTGATCATATTGTTTGTCGGCGTATTTGCCTGTAAAAAAACGACCAGTGAAACCGGTGGTACAGTCATGACCAATCCGGGTACGCCTGTACCCGGTACAAATTCCACTTATACTTATCTCGCATTAGGCGATTCATATACTATTGGTCAGGGCGTTCCGGGTACTGATAGGTTCCCAATGCAGACCGTTGCCTGGTTGCGCAACAATGATATTAGTATAAATGATCCGTATATCATTGCAACTACGGGTTGGACCACGCAGGATCTCGAAGCTGGTATCAATGCTGTTCATCCGAATGGTCCGTTTAATGTAGTGAGTTTGTTGATTGGTGTGAACGATCAGTATCAAAGACATGATACGATTGGTTACCGCGATCGTTTCTGGACGTTGTTGAATAAATCGATTCAGTATGCCGGTGGTCGCCGCGATCATGTATTTGTTTTGTCCATACCAGATTACAGCGTCACACCATTTGCTACTTATTATGATACGGCGATGGTAAGAAAGCAGATCGGGTGGTTCAATGCGATCAATAAAGATCTGACTATACAGAACTATTGCACTTATCTTGATATTACTCCTTCCACACGCGAAGCAGCTTCTGATCCTACACTGATCGCTGGTGATGGATTACATCCTTCGGGCAAAGAATATAAAAAATGGGCAGATAGGTTGGGGCCGATGATGAAGGCGGTACTACCTTGAAGAAAGCCATTAGCCGTTAGCTATTAGCTCTTCATCAGAATAGTCTTTACGCCATTGTTGGCTTTGCTATCGGTGAATTGTTTTAACAGGTCTCTTTCGCCAACAGGACGAAAAAACTAATAGCTAATGGCTAATAGCTCATCTTAATCTTCTTTACTTCCCTTCTCTCCTATAAACCATTGTTCTTTATTTTTAAATAATACATTGAACGTAGTGAGTGAGCCATAGATGCGGGTAACGTATTGCTGCAAGTTTACTTTGTCTTCGTCGCTTAGTTGTTTGTGCGCATTGATCTGTTGTTCCAGTACACGAAGGCGGTCGCGGAGCATGACGATCTTATGAAAGAATGCATCAACCGGAATTTCTTTTGGTTTTAATGATTTGTCGGCTGGTTGTAACAACATCATTCCTCCGGTCCATTTTTCTCCGAGTGGAACATTCTCTGTCAGGCCGCCCCATAGTCTGAGTATTTTCAATAATGATTTCTCTACTTCAGAATGTGTTTCTATTTCCGGTGTCACATTTTCCGGAATGATCTCATCGAGTTTATTATCGGTCTTGTCAATTTCTTTTATACCATGATTGATAAAAGAAATGAGATACGTTGCATAACGAATGCCTGCAATTACACCAGGACCATATTGTGTATGTTGTAAGCGTGTGCCGATGCCAAGTGTTGTTTGTTCCATTGCTATGATTTGTATTCGCAAGATAATATAAGAAAATTGGGAAATTTTGGAATTGGGAAATTGGGAGATTGACTTTATCAGAAGTATTTTCCCATGAAGTAAATCTCCCAATTTCCCAATTCCAAAATCATTATTAAATAAAAGAAAAGGGCAACCCTAATGGATTGCCCTTTAATATAAAAAGATAAAAAGGTTTTATTCAACAACGATCTTCTGTGTCAATACCATTGACTCAGTTTGTAATCTTACAAAATACATTTGTCTGCCCAATCCTGTTACATCCA
Source organism: Chitinophagaceae bacterium (assembly GCA_039932855.1). Lineage (GTDB taxonomy): Bacteria > Bacteroidota > Bacteroidia > Chitinophagales > Chitinophagaceae > JAJKIP01. The sequence continues at coordinate 7,094 of JBDTPD010000096.1, forward strand.
AAGGATTGATATGACTACCTGCATCCTGTTTGCTATCAACTAATACTTTTACTTCTTTTCCGCTCATATCAAAGATGCTCAGGCGAACTTTTTGTGCATCCGGAAGATCGAAACGGATCTTACCAATACTATGAACGGGGTTAGGGTAACCAGGGAACAATGAAATAGTTCCTTTACCATTAATGGTGCCAGTAACTACAGAAGAGGCTTTTGATTTACCATCAAAGTCTTGTTGATTCAAACGATAATAATAAAGACCCGGAGCCAATGCTTTATCAGTATAAGAATAACTTCTGCTGATATCGCTTTCTCCTGCACCATTTATGAAATCTACATCATACCAGTCACGGCCATTGTTGCTGCGTTGAATAACAAAACCACGATTGTTATGTTCTGATTCTGTTTTCCAGATCAGTGTGATATCGCGTGTGCCAGCGTTTGCATGGAAATCAACCAGGCCAACAGGCAAAGGAAAGAATGTGGTAAAAGAAATATCAACCCAATAGTTAGAAGCGTCACCGCTGATGGTTTGCGGATAGTTTACACCACCGGCAGCATCATAATCATACATACCATTTCCTTCATTACCCGGATCGGCAGCGCTTATTCCTGTATTGTGTGCGATAATTATAAATGGCCCTCTTATTACATCAGTGACATTACCAAGTCCACCGGGAGAAGCAGCATAAAAGCCATTAGCTCCCCAGTAAGAAGCGGTATAGGTGATGCCAGGAGTAAGAACGACAGGTGTTACAAAATTCATTTGCTGCCAGCCCGATGCAGTTTCACCGGTGAAAGTAACGGAAGCAACAACAGCACCTGTATTATCCCATATCGTTCCGATATGTGTGCCTGTATTGATATTGCCTTTGTAAAAACGGATAGCGCTTGCTGTACCGCCTTGTGTTACGCGGAACTTGATCCCTAATTCAACAGGTGCGTCAACAATATTTGCGTCAGTGCCAGCTGCGCCACCTATCGGAAATTCGGTTGACGGATCGAAAATGGTAAATGTTTGTGCACGTGTAGTAGCGCTGATAAAAAATAAGAATGCGGTAAAGAATGCAACAGCAAGCTTCTTGCCCGCGAGGGTAGAGTAGAGTTTCGTCTTCATAAATAAGTCTTTGGTTAAGTAAAATAAATGCCTGGGCTTTCAGGTGGATACAAAAAGTATTTTTGAAAGGATATTAGAAAGCCCATCTTGGTTACTGTAATGTACTCGGTAGAATAGAAACCCAAACAGGTGTGAGTTTCATTGCTATTATCAGTAACCTCAAAGAGGATAGTAAAGATAGAGATATATCGGAATAAACACAGCGGAGGAGAAATTCTTTTGAAAGGAACCGAGATTAATTTTCTAATCCATCTTCAGGTTTGAAAATCCATAATGGCGGCAAACCTTGATTAAATCTTTCAAATGAATCCTTGATATATTTTTGAAAATCATAATCTCCTGCACCTGTTACAAAAAAATAAGGTGGGCGGTAGAGTGTCATAAAACTGTCTAGTTCATTGCCGTCGAGATTCGTGAGTCTTCTGACCAGGGCTTTGCTGAAACGATGATCGATAAATTTATCCTGCTCCTGTAATAACAAACGTTTTTGAAAAGAGAGCATACTTCGGTTTCGCTTAAAGCGAAACATATTAATAATTTCATCCAGATCAAAACCGGCTGCCGCACCATATTGCGGCGTTACCGCTCGCAGCTTCGGCTTTTCATAATTAAAAATCTTTGCATACTCTTCGCGGTTACTGAGAGAATCTTGTCGGTAATTACGTCGCGCTACCAATACTTCTCTCAACTCCGGTACATTCACTTTCAATGAAACTTCAAAATTGAACGGATCAGCAATTTTTAATACGGGGAACTTAATGGTTGGCTTACCGAGGTAGCTAAACCAGATAGAATCTTTTTCTCCTACTTCGATCTGGTATTCTCCAAGACGATTGGTATAAGTTCCTTTTCCGGAAGTAGATAATACCGTGGCGAGTTCTAATGGAAAATGACTGCTGTCATATACAACACCTCTGACGATGTATTGCGAAGAAGCAGGTTTGGCCAATACAGATAAAAAACCCAGGAAAAATATTATTTGAACAACGTTGCGGGACAATGACAATAATTAATTACCGGCAAGTAACGAAAGAAAATGCAAAAGCTAATGTAAAGTCACGTTAATGAAAAGAAGTTGATTGATAACTTCCGGATAATGATCATGCTCCAGTTGGTGGATCCGCTGAGCAAGGGTTTCGACCGTATCCGTTTCGTAAACAGGGCAGCGTGCCTGGAAGATAGTAGCACCATGGTCGTACTGCTCGTCTACAAAGTGAATAGTGATGCCACTTTCTTTGTCTTTCGCGGCCAGCACTGCTTCATGTACATTATTTCCATACATACCCTTACCGCCATAAGCAGGCAGGAGAGCCGGATGGATATTTATGATCATCCCGGCATATGCTTTCAGAATGGTCGTGGGTATTTTCCAAAGAAAACCAGCCAGCACGATAAAGTCGATACGGTGTTCTTTTAACTCGGGTAAATAGCCATCTCCCTTAAGAAAACGCTCTTTTTCTATCAATACTACCGGAATATTTTCTGCTACCGCAATCTGCAATACGCCAGCGCCAGGCCTATTACAAACGATCAATCCGATCCTGACAGTCGTTGAATTTCTGAAGTGTTCAATGATCTTTTTTGCGTTGGAACCCGCGCCGG
>JBDTPD010000097.1:0-9803 GCA_039932855.1 Chitinophagaceae bacterium
TTCTTCCAGCCCCTGACGCGTGAGCGAATTTTCACCACGTTCACCCGTAATAACTGCTGTGACCCCTTTATTTTTTAAAAAATTAAATAAGCGACGCAACTCTGCACGGAGAATACCTTCATCAGCTAAACCTAAAAAAAGATTTTCAATCGTATCCAGCACTACGCGTTTGGCGCCGATGCTATCAATAGCGTGATTGAGCCTGATAAACAGACCACCGAGATCATACTCACCTGTTTCTTCAATTTCGCTTTTGTCTACATGGACATAATCGATCTTCAATTTTTTTTCCTTTTGTAATTTGTCAAGGTCAAAACCAAGTGAAGAAACATTGACCGCCAGGTCATCTTTTTTCTCCTCGAAAGCGAAAAAGACACCGGGTTCATTGAATTCCTGTACACCACGTACAATGAATTCAATACCAAAAAGTGTTTTACCACAGCCGGGACTTCCGCATATAAGAGTAGGTCGGCCGGTTGGTAAACCACCAAAGGTGATCTCATCCAGACCCGCAATGCCGGTGGGAGTCTTGGACAATGCTTTTAAAGCAACAGGTTTAGTAGTATTGGTAGCCATATCTCATCGACATATTAATTTTTTAGAACAATAAATTTTCAGAACGTCGGGCAAAATCAATGATATTAATCAGGGAGGGTCGTTACAGTTATTCAAAAAATATTCCAACCTATTCAAGCACCGGTTTGAAGTCATTTTTGTAGAAAAATGTAGAAAATTCACCACAGTTTCAATAGGCAACAGGCAATTTGCAATAGGCAATCTCCAGCAGGAAATTGCTTATTGCCTATTGGCAATTGCTTATTGCTTATTGCTCATTGCCAATTGCCTATTGTAGACTAATATTGTAAAACACCAATCTCCAATTGCCCCAACGTTTCTTTCTACTGAACCTCTTTTTTCTTGCACTATATATAAATGTAGCGGCACAGGCTCCTTTGCAGTATACCCGCCTCAGCGCGGAAGATGGTCTTAGTAATAATTCCGTCCAATGCGTGATGCAGGGTAAGCGCGGTATTATGTGGATCGGTACCAATGGCGGACTCAACCGCTACGACGGGTCTTCCTTTATACAATATAATATCCTTAGCGAACCGGCTCTGACCAATGGTGTGGTGACTGCCATGATGGAAGATGAAAAAGGCTATATCTGGATCGGTACCGATAACGGATTGAATATTCTTAACCCATCCGCAAATACGATATTGCATTTTGTGCACCAGGATAGCGGCCCATCATCACTGCCGGCAGGACCTATCCGGGCGATACAAAAAATGAAAGACGGCCGTATACTTATCATGTCAGACACATGGCTGGTAAAAGTGACCGGGTTAAATAGTTTCTCACGCATTTCTATCGATACCTCTTTGCAAGACGCAGATATGGTCTTCGTGGGAGTAACCGAACGTACCAGCAACCAACTATGGTTATCCTATCTTGACAAAACAACTATACTGGTGCCCGTAACAACCGGTAGTGATACACGTGAACATATCAGTGCACCTGTTTTCAGTACCAATGATTATGCAAAAATTTATAATGACGCTGCCAGCAATACATGGAGCATTTCCTGTTATGGTATCGGGCGGTACAACAAGAATACAAACCACTTTGATAACTGGATAAAAAATAATGGCGCAGACAATGGACCCAACCTGCATTTACATACCTGCTATTGTGTGGATGCCGATGGAAATATCTGGCAGGGTAGTGAACGCAGTAGTTTAGTAAGGTATGATATGGCAGAAAGAAAGATGACAGACTATGGCTGGCTCATCAGGGCTGCCAATGCCACCATCGTATATTGTGTTTATAAAGACAACAATAATAATATCTGGGCAGGAACAGATAACGGGATTATTAAAATATCTAACCGCGCCGCCATTTTTAATAATATTCCATTTATACTACAGGGAAAAGAATTAAAGAATATCCGTTGCCGTCGCATTATTGCTGATCGTAACAATACATTATATGCCGCTACAGAAAATTATGGATTACTGAAAAATATGAAGACAAAAAATGGTGGTGATACCACTATTGCTTTATCAACCTTTGGCGCCGTACCAGTTTCAGATCTGTTAACCGGTAAAAATACAATTCGTATTAAACTCAATGGTCATTACGATATTGGTTATATCTATGACATGTATTATGATCAGAAAGATATCATCTGGCTCGCAGGATTTGGTATCAGCCGGTATAATACACGAACAGATTCACTGGAGATATTTTTAACGAATGGAGATGCGAGGTCCTGGTATGAAAGTATCAATCAACTCAGTATTTGTTTTGATGGTAAACTGTTCTGGACAGCAGGTGAACATAATCTTTTCACCTTCGATCCTGTTACCCGTCACATGGAAGCATTCAAAGACAATAAAGGCAATATGCCTTTTACGGAAATACCCTGCTGGAGTTTAGTAATAAAAGGAGATTGGATATGGGCAGGTTCGGCTAAAGGTCTTTTCAAAGTAAATATTCATACAAGAGAAGTAGTCAAACAATCCATTCACCCGGTATTGGAACATGGCATCAATGATATTTCATTAGATGGCGATAGTAGTTTATGGATCAGTACAGCTGGTGGCGGCGTGATATATTATAATGAAAAAACCGGACAGGTAAAACAATACACCAACAGGGATGGGCTCAGCAACAATACTGTCTGCGGATTACTGCGCGATGAGAATGATGATTGCTGGATTAGTACTTATGCTGGACTTAGTTATTTCAACAGGCAAACAAACCAGTTTACTAATTTCTATGCAAAGGATGGATTGAATACAGATGAATTTAACCGTAAAGCATTTTCTAAATTACCAGATGGCACTATGATCTTCGGTGGGCTGAATGGTTATATGCAATTTGATCCGGACAAGGCTTTTAAAAGAGATGAACCTGTTAATATATTACTGACGCGCTTTAGTAAAATAAGTCGCGATGGCCAAACAGTCGAAACTATTTTTGATATCGGTGATATGAAGAAAGTGATCATCGATCCCGGTGATAAATTCTTTTCATTCTATTTCACCCTATCAGATATGTATGATCCTGCTGGTAACCGGTATTTATATCAATTAAAAGGACTCGATAATGAATGGCACTCCATAGGTAATCAACATAGTATTTCTTTCAATGCATTAGAGCCGGGAAAATATATACTGCGGATAAAGGGAACAGCCGGCAAAGGTTCAGCCAGTGTAAATGAGATATCATTGGATATTTTGGTGAAACAGGTGTTTTATAGAACAGCCTGGTTCCTTATTCTTGTTGTATTGTCAACGGCAGCCATTGTATACGTCATCGTTCGCAACCGGATCGACCAGGTAAAAAGAATTCAATACCTCCGTACAAAGATTGCCAGTGATCTGCATGATGATGTTGGTAGCTCACTCGTTCGTATCACTATCTTAGCCGATGCAGTTAAAAGAGAAGAGATAAAAGAAAATACGAGCGAGCAACTCGGAACCATTGCAGGTATCAGCCGCGGTGCCGTCTCTACCATGAAAGATGTGATATGGAGCATCGATGCCCGCAATGACACCATGGGCGGAATGATCCGGTATATGCAGGAACATTTACATAATATGCTCATTCCTGCCAATATCGATTTTGAACTGAATCATTCCGGTCTGAATGATCATGAAAAGCTGAATATGAACTTCAGGCAGAACGTGTACCTTACCTTCAAGGAAGCGATCAATAATATCGTCAAACATTCCGGGGCCACAAAAGTAACGGTGGACCTGAAGAAAGAGAACAGCCTGTTTATCATGGAAATAAAGGACGATGGGAAGGGAATGAGCGAGACCAAACCGGGTAGCGGACAGGGTCTTTATAATATGAAACTCCGGGCCGACCGGCTCCGGGCCAGCCTCCAGCTGATATCCGAAAATGGCACCACGGTACTGCTAAAAGTTCCTGTTTAGAATGTACCCCGAATATGGTATACCGGGGCAAAAAAGAGAGCATTATATTTAACGATGATCAATATAGCATTAATAGAAGATGATGAGGTAGTGAGAAGTAATCTTGCTGCATTTCTCTCCCGCCAGGAGGGCCTCGATTGCATTATTGTTGCAGGTTCCGTTGAAGAGTTTTTTAAGATGGCGGAGAAAATAACCCGGTTGGATATTGTGTTATCCGATATCGGGTTACCGGGCATAACAGGCATTGAGGCCATTCCTTTGATAAAAAAGAAATTCACGGACGCATCTATTGTTATTCTCTCTGTATATGCCGATAGTGATAGAATATTTAAAGCCCTTTGTGCAGGTGCTGTTGGCTACCTGCAAAAAGATACACCGCAAAAAGAAATACTCGATTGTATCAATATCATCAGCAAAGGTGGATCGGCCATGTCACCAACCATTGCCAGGAAGGTGATCGATTATTTTGCTCCCAAAAGATCATACAATGAACCACTCACGGCCAAAGAGCAGCAGGTAATCACTGCGATGGTCGATGGATTGAGTTATAAAATGATCGCCTCGCGGCTGGGTATTACGCTCGAGACCGTTCGCCAGCATATCAAAAACATCTACCGAAAACTTCATGTGAATAGTAAGGGGGAAGTGATAGTGAAGTCACTGAAGGGAGAGATATAAAAGCATTTTGAAATTTTGGTTTCACGCAAAGACGCTAAGGTTTCGCGAAGGCGCAAAGAGTCTTTGCAGCTTTGCGCGCCTCTTTGCGTCTTTGCGTGAAATTGTCGAATTAAGCCCCTCATATTGTCGCTCTTACACTGCTTCTTTTTCAAAACAGCACATTAGATTTGTATCACTAAAAGACAATAACAATGAAACAGGTTGCAAACATTGATGAATACATCGCTGGCTATCCACACGAAATACAATTACTGCTCCATGAAATGCGTACCATCATCAGGAAAGCAGCTCCCAAAGCAGAAGAAGCGATCAAATATGGTATTCCCACTTTTGTATGGCACGGTAACCTTGTACACTTCGGTGGGTTTAAAAATCATATCGGGTTTTATCCCGGTGCCGATGGCGTTGCGTCTTTCAAAAAAGAACTTTCAAAATATCCGGGAAGCAAAGGCGCCATACAGTTCCCGCTCGATAAACCACTTCCCGCCTCGCTGATCACAAAAATTGTCAAGTACCGTATAGCTGTTACTGCTGAGAAGATGAAAGAAAAAGTAGCTAAGAAATAATGGGGGATGGCAAAGACGGGATCTGTAATTTTGATAGCAGCAGAATTTTCTCCGTCAAATTAATTAGTGAACATGCCTACTGACAGCACTACGCGATTTAGCAACAGGGTAGAAGACTATGTAAAATATCGTCCCTCATATCCAGCAGTTATCGTTGATTTTTTACAGAAAAAATATAGTATTCCCACAGACGCTATCATTGCCGATATCGGTGCAGGCACCGGAATTTCCAGCCAGTTATTTTTAGATAAAGGATATATGGTCATTGGCGTAGAACCCAATAAAGAAATGCTGGCAAAGGCATTGGAATTATTAGGGGACAATGAGAAATTTACAATAGTACCCGGCACTGCTGAACAAACATTATTAAAAGATAGGGAAGTGGACATGATCATTGCCGGACAGGCTTATCATTGGTTCAATGTGCCGCTTGCCAAAAAAGAATTCGAACGCATATTAAAACCAAAGGGAGTTGTTGCATTGATCTGGAATGAACGATTGACACAGTCATCTTTTGAGCAGGAATATGACCAACTGATCATCCGGCATGCACGGGATTATGTGAAAGTTGATCACCGTAATATAGATATTGAAAATATCAGGTCCTTCTTTCATCCACATACATGCGAGCTTACTATATTTCCTAATTACCAGGATTTTGATTTTGCCGGATTGAAAGGCCGTCTGCTCTCTTCTTCTTATATGCCTGCGGCTGGTGATAAAGGTTTTGATCAGATGATTGCTGACCTGGCGACGCTTTTTAACAGATACCAGCACAATAATAATATCCGGATTTCGTATGACACTAAGTTATATTCAGGATATTTCAAATAGTATTGGTAAACCACAACCCAGGAGTGCTTAAAACTTTTCTGTGAAATTTAGTGTTCAAAAGATCGCCCTGCTATTGCTGTTGTTCATTTTTTGTAAATGTAAACAGCGCAATAAAACAATACCTGTAAAGAATAGTGTGGTTAATACAATAAAGCTACCTCCTGTATTATCTATTTCATTGGCAGGGGAAATAGGTTTCAGGCAATCTTATAATCAGGGAGGCCCGGATTGGAGCGAAAAAGAAGACGAAGAAATGCACAAAGCCTTGCCCGTCGTTAATGAGGGTAACAGTTTTTTTAATAAACAGTTTCAGCAATTCGGATTTGCAAAAGATAATAAATTATTATTGAATCATTTTAAGCCGGATAAAAGCCAGTCGGTAGAAATAAAAGATCAGTCCGGTAATCGCCTAACCGTTAAACTTGAATTATCTCCCGATTCAATAGATAATAAGATCACGGTGCAGTCCGGAACTCAATCAGCAGGTATTTCTTTTAAAAACAATCTTGATCGACTAAGTTATAAGATACTTGATATTATACCTGGCGGTTATCCTGAAATTGTATTGCTTAGAAAATATTATGTTATTATGGGTGATAATTTCGATTTCTCTATTTATGAAATCAAAAACGGGTTATAATGAAAATTCTTCTTGGCATACTCTGCTGCCTGTTTGCGTTTTCCGGCTGGTGCCAGGGGCGGGATTCCTGTTATAAAGATGATTTGGCGCCTTGCCGTGTTGTTGATGATAGGGTAGTGGATACGGTGCAATCATCCTTTTTCTCTTCTATCCTCGTTAATCTGTATGATAAACTATCAACTAATAAAGAATTACTCATTGAAGAGGACAGGATGGTTGTATTAGCAATGAATACGCTGTACTGGTCTGATCTTTTTAAACAGCCTTTTATTGAAAATAAATTCCCTTTGATCTTGAACATTGATACAATATTCTATATGCGATATAAGCGAATACTTTATTGTAAGTATACAGTTTGTCGGGGTGCAGGCTTCACTCCTTATTTTAAAGAATTGCATGCACAGTGGCTGGGCAATCCGTTTGCGTGTGACAGGTATTTTATAAAAGATTAGAAAATTAGTTTCGGAGGGTTCTTCCCCACGATATCTCGCCAGCATGACATAGCAAAAAAAATACGCTTCCGGCGGACTCGTCGCAATAAGACTTTACGGATAAGGCAATCTGAAAACAGCTTCTTCCGAAAAGCCTCACATCGACGAGTCCGCCCGGGAAATTCTGAACGTATAATATACTGTTGGGCGAGACATCGTCGTGGAAGAGTTTATGTGTTGTACATTTTATAAAGATTAATTTAAACAATTATCGAAAAATGAAAATCATATCAACTATACTTGCGTTGATCTGGTCATTAACTGTATCGTCACAAGATTCCTTAAAGGCCCGGGCTATAGATAGCCTCATTGAGCAAAACGAAAAATTAGTAGCACGAGTAATTTATGATAAAATAGCTCCAGTACTTGTCCGCGCTGTCCACGGAAGACAGGATACCGTTCTTTTTATTTATAAATATTCACCTTATGATGAATTGATTGAATATTCAAAAGCCTGGATTGAAAAAGATACAGGCCAGATAAGCGCTCATTATTTTTATAAAGACAAACTGATAAAAATCACCACGAGGGTCGCTGGCGATTATGTTCAGGTTGCTTATTTTGAAAAGGGACATGCTATTCCAACTGGGGATCCAGACGGAAAAAGAAATAATGATATGACAATGTATTTGAAAAAATGTCCCCGTATTCTTAAGAGCGCAAAAGCGAAATTGAAAAATTAATTTCGTTAACCTTCCCCGACGATGTCTCGCCAGCGGACCATCGAAAACCAAATGTTTTTTCCGGCGGACTCGTCGCAATAAGACTCTACGGACAAGGCAATCTGAAAACAGCTTCTTCAAAAAAGCCTCACATCGACGAGTCCGCCCGGGAAATTTTGAACGTAGAATATACTGTTGGCCGAGACATCGTCATGGAAGTGCCTCTGTGTTGTACATTTGAGGAATAAACTGGCTGTAGCTAAACCCCGGATACAAATGGAAAAAGAATTTATCGACCAAACTTTTGAGAAACAGGATTACAAAGTAAATCCATTTCCCAAAGGGGAATACGATGGCTGCATCTTCAATAATTGTGATTTTGCGGAAGCAAATTTCTCTGATATCATTTTTGTTGATTGCGAATTCAATACCTGTAATCTGAGCCTGGTTAAATTAATAAAGACGACCTTCCGGGATGTAAAATTCAAGGATTGTAAAATGCTCGGTATCCGCTTCGATGCCTGTAGTGAATTTGGCCTGGCGTTCAGTTTTGAAAATTGTATTGTCAATCATTCTTCTTTTTACCAGGCAAAAATTAAAAAGACCATATTCAGTAATTCGCAATTGCAGGAAGCAGACTTCACTGACTGTGATATTGCCGGCTCCAGTTTTGACGGCTGCGACCTGATGAACGCTACATTTGAAAATACTAATATTGAAAAGGCAGATTTTAGCAAGGCGCGTAATTATTCAATCGATCCCGAGATCAATAAAATAAAGAAAGCGAAATTTTCTTTACCAGAAATAATTGGTCTTTTGAATAAATACGATATTGATATTGTAAAATGAAACCATCACGAAACCATCTGACATGCGATATACATTGATAAGTCTGTTATTTATTCCTTACCTGTGGTTCTCAAATCCCGGCGAAAGCACAGCAGAACTGACTTGTAAATCTGCTTCTGGCAGAACGACGTTCAAGGCCGTAATGCCCAGCATTAGTTATCTCGAAAGTGCTGAATTTTCAGTTGATGGTACTAAGCTCAACTTTACTTTCGGGGATAAAAGTTGTATTATCGCTGACCTGGATAAAAATGTACTTACAATATATTTGGAAGATAAAGAACAAAAGAAGTTCCTGAAGTTCTGGGCCATCCCTTCATCTTTTAAGAAAACACTTGATCAAAAAGGTCCTGGTTCGCAGTTTCATAAAATATATACATTTAAAGCAAAGGCATACGCCACTGAACCAAGGAAAGGGAAGGAGCTGGTAACACCACAAACAGATTTTGATTGTACATTGGATTTTCAATTATGACAGCAATTCGGGATTTTAATAATGAAATAGATACCTGGATCATTGAGTTGGAAAAATATTCTTTCACTCAGTTAACTGCTAAAGCTTCCCCAACAAGCTGGTCGCTCGGACAGGTATACATGCATGTGATCGGGCAGACCGAATATTATGTTGAGCAAATATTGAGTTGTGTATCCAATAATAATAACTCGCAGGATGAAATGTCTGCTAATGGGAAAGCACTTTTTAAAAACAATGGATTTCCCGATGAAATAATTGAAGGTCCTTCAACAAATGCCGATACTCTACAACCAGTCAGTAAAGAAGAATTGATGTTGCATTTACTGAAAGTAAAAGAAACTGTCAATCATGCAACGGCCCTGATCTCCGATAATTCTTTTGCCGGTAAAACAAAACATCCAGGTCTCCACTATTTCAATGCTAATGAATGGTTGAAGTTTACTGAAATGCATCTCCGCCATCATCAGAGACAAAAAAGGAGGATTGATGGATATCTGAATACTCGTCAGGTTTCATAATGTTTGCTACTAAGTTGATTGTCTTCTACACTATGATTGTTGTCTGTGTACAATCTTTCCCATCACATTTCCTTTCTATTCTTATTATTTGTATGTGATATTTCCCTGCTAAAACGGTTGTTTTTTTCAAAGGTTGCCTCCGTCAT
>JBDTPD010000098.1:0-9713 GCA_039932855.1 Chitinophagaceae bacterium
GCAAGGTTGAGGCTGGTTGACCAGCTGAACACGCCATTATTAACCGGTGTAGCATTCAAACTCAGTTCTATTCCTTTATTACTGATGCTACCGCCATTTGCCCATATTTTCCCGCCCGGCACCAATGAAGGAGATACAGCATAGTTAAACAACATGCCGGTCGTCTTCTTATCGTACCAATCCAACGATCCGCTTATTTTATTTTTTAATATTGTAAAGTCAAGACCGATATTGATCGTAGCTGTTTTTTCCCATTTAAGATCAGGATTTGATCCTTGTACAGGACCATAGGCTGCATCCTGCACACCATTATTATAGTAGGTACCGGTGATACCATATACAAGTTTGCTGGTGAACGCTCCTATACCTTGCGAATTACCGGCTACGCCATAGCTTGCTCTTAATTTCAACTCATTGAAAATGGACTGTCCTTCCATAAAACCTTCCTGTGTAACTCTCCAGGCAATACTTCCTGCCGGGAAATAACCCCAATGATTATTATCACCAAAGACAGAACTTCCATCGCGGCGGATAGAACCCTGTATCAGGTATTTATCTTTATAATTATAATTCAACCGCGCAAAATCAGAAATTAACCGGGTTTGACCATACGTCAGATCATTTCCAGCACTGATGCGGTAAGATGAAACGGCATAGGGGTTTCCAAGCGCCAGGTTGTTATAACCAATATTGTCTACAGGGAAATTAGTGCTCGATGTTTGGAAACCTTCTCCATACGTATTTTCCTGCCAGGAATAACCAACTACTACATTGACCCCATGATCTCCAAATCGTCTATCCCATGTCAGGAATGATTCGACGGTTTTGGTTGTATTTTGAAAAGTACTTCGTATCGCAGATCCTTTTGTACCAAACAATGATCCAATCAGGCTATGAGCAATTCCGATGCCCGGATCAGGATTATTATAAAAATTGGAGGTAGGATATTTTCCATAATAACTATCATAAAACTCACCATGTAATGATGTGATCTTCTGATAAGCGAGGTTTACATTGTACGTCAACCCGAAAGGAAGTTTCACTTCAGTAGTAAAGTTTCCAATCAGCGTATTATATTTCGTATCGTCCTGTGCATGATCGATGATAGCAAGTGGATTAAAATAACCCGTTGTATTCAGGTTTTCAAAATAACTGCCATCCGGGTTTTTAACGGGTGATACCGGTAAATGTTTGGCAGCCTGCAACAGTACGATATTCTGTAACGGAACATACCTGGCATTGCTGCTTGAGTTGGAAACATTCAATCCAAACTTTATTTTATCGTTTAAGGCATATTGCTCAAGACTCAGTCGGGCAATCACACGCTGCAAATGACTTCTTGCCAAAATGCCTTCTTTATCTATATAGTTAAGACTGGCACTATAAGTACTGTGTTCAGATCCGCCGCTAAATGATATGTTATGATTATGAGAAATGGCAGAAGAACGCTGAATAGCACTTTGCCAATCAGTGTTTGCATTCAGATCATCATTGGGAGAAAAAGAAGTGCTGTTGCCAGCCAGGTAAGCTCTCAATTGCGAAGCATTCATCAGGTCCAGCTTATTACTTACTTTTTCAAAACCAACGTATCCATTATAAGAAGTTTGCACAGCGCCTTTCTTGCCTCTTTTGGTAGTAACCATGATCACACCACTGGCAGCCCTGTTTCCATAGATAGCAGTGGCAGCTGCATCTTTTAAGATATCAATGGATGCAATATCATCGGGTGCTATAGCTGAGATATCAGCGCCAGGCACTCCATCAATTACATAGAAAGGTGCACCCGGACTATTAATAGTCGAGGCGCCACGAAGTATAACTGCCGCGGGTCTGTTAGGATCACCACTGGCAGAAATATTCAAGCCGGCTACTTTACCCTGCATTAGCTGTCCGATATCACTGATAGCGCCTTTATTCAGCTCTTCGGGTTTGACAGTAGTAATGGAACTGGATAGATTTTTTCGGGAACTTTTACCATATCCTACCACTACCACATCACCGAGCATAGCAACTGACTCAGTCAATTCCACATCATATGTCGTTGCGTCGGTGATCGCTATTTCTTTAGTAGTATAACTTACATTACTAAAGAGCAACACATCTCCTTTTTTGGCTGTTACAGAGAAAGAACCATCGTTGTTTGTAACCGTAACGTTTTTTGTTCCCTTAACAGAAATCGTTACTCCGGAAAGAGCCGCACCTTTATTGTTTTTCACCATCCCCTTTACGACGGATTGCGCAGCAACATTGATGACCAGCATGAATAAAACAGGAATAAGCACTAGCACTCGTTTCATAATAGTTGTTTTAGTTTTAAACTGTCAATTGGTATTTAGTCAAGCAGATCAGAATTTTAAAGTTGCCGGTAAATATTTTGCCAGCAGATCTTCATAATAAGGTTTAAGGGCTTTCCAATCAGGCGGAGCAGGAGATTTTGAATACAGATCATAGGGATTAAACAATTTTACCCATTTGAGCATATCGCGATCATGATCATCGAGCAAATGATCATAGGCGCCTTCGCGGTGCCAGGAATAAAAAGAATGATAGCGCAGCATGTATAGAGCTGGTTCAGGCAGGTTGCTTTTCATCATCTGGTATACATACTCATCATGGCCCCATGACATGTGTACGTTGCGAAGACCACAATTTGGTTTGTAGATACCGTGCAGATGATTATATGATCCGTTTGTATAATCAGGATTACTTGTAAAGAATTCCGGGTAAACTATTTTATCAGAATAGGCACAACCAACGGGGAACGTATCTCCTACTACGGCCCATTGCGGTTCGCCAAATAAACAAAGCACCTTACCCATATCATGCATTAGTCCTACAATTACCATCCAGTCAGGATGGCCATCTGCACGTATGGCTTCTGATGTTTGAAGCAGGTGCTGAAACTGGTCAAGATCAGTATCAGGATCGGAATCGTCTACCAGTTCATTTAAAAAATTAAATGCATCCCACACCGGCATTTCCATTTTGTTGAAAGCAAGGAATTCTTTTCTCTTTTCCATCACGAACTCATAGGTCTGGTACTTATGATTGAGCCTGTAAAACTCCTTGACCGTATCCCTTTCAGGATTGTCATAGTTACGGTACTCGCCGGTTGCCTTTGCTGCTGCGATCGCTTCAGGGTCAGGATAACGGCGGAGAAGATCTTCTTCCCATTCATCCAGGCTTCCAAGAGGTACTGCTTCAAAACTGTTTGTACTCATGTCATACTATTTTAATAAATTAGGCAATGAATTAGCTTCCGATGAGTATTTGGTCAATATTCATCGCAGGTTAACATGTTCCTGGTATTGTTATTCTTAATAAAACTGTTGAAAGAAATTAGCGGATATGCCTGGTATTGATCTACCGGCTTGAGAAGTAAATACATTTCATACACCAAAACCTCAGGCAACCGTTAATTTACAGCACCACTAAAGTGACAATTTTAAATGTCAATTAGACGTATGTATATACATTTATTTACGAAACCGTTTTCGCAAATATGCTCCTTTCAGTAATAAGATTCTGATTAATGAATGTGAAAATTAAAGATCTGGCTAAGGAACTACAACTATCTGTAGCTACTATTTCAAAAGCGATGAAGGATAGTCATGAAATAAGTGCTGAAACAAAACAACGTGTTTTAGCACTGGCTAAAAAATTAAACTATACTCCTAATCCATATGCCAGCAGTCTTCGAAAAAGAAGCAGTAAGACTATCGCAGTAGTCATTCCTGAAGTAGCCGATACCTTTTTCTCATTATCGATAAATGGGATAGAATCTGTAGCGCAGGAAAAAGGATTTCATGTTCTCATCTACCTGACGCATGAAAATTTCTTCAAGGAAGAATCTATTCTCAAAGATTTTCAAAACGGAAGAGTGGATGGTGTGCTAATGTCGGTTTCCAGTGAAACAGCAAATCACCGGCATATTCTTGAACTCTTCAATACCGAAATGCCATTGGTATTTTTCGATAGGGTTTGTGAGGATATACATACGGCGAAAGTGGTCACCAATGATTTTGAATCGGGTTACAAAGCTACCAGGCACTTGTTGGAAAAAGGATGTAAGCGTCTGGGATTTTTATGTATGGGAGAGAATCTATCCATTATTAATGACCGGCTGGAGGGTTTTAAGAAATCGATTAGTGATGCAGGACTTGATCAGAAAAATCATTTTATTATAAACTGTCCCGCTGATGAAGGACAGTCACATAAGTCTATTAAAAAAATATTATCGGGTAAAAAAAAACCTGATGGCTTTGTAGCATCAGTAGAAAAATTAGCAATGACGGCTTATAATGTTTGCAAAGAAGAAGGCTTGTCTATTCCGCACGATGTTAAGGTCGTTGCTTTTTCTAATCTTCAGATCGCTTCATTACTCAATCCATCGCTGACCACTATCACACAGCCTGCCTTTGAAATGGGTAAAGCTGCCGCTACAATTTTGTTCAAGGCATTGGAAAAAAGCAGGTATAATCTAAAAGATGAAAGGGTGGTGATTGAGTCGGTGTTGATGGAGAGGGATTCGACGAAATAACCCCTGTCCCCTAAAGGGGTCGAAAATCACTATCTTTCGATGATATATGAGTAAGCAAACCCAAACAACAAAAAACAAAGACAGAAACATCTTCCTTCGCATGCATCCATGGCACCGCATTCTTATCAGCCTGGTACTTTCTATGCTTGGTTTCTTGTTTATTAAAAACACTCACCTGAACCTCCTTATCGTTATCATGATCGTATGGGATGCTTTTGCGTTTTTATACCTCATGGCTTGCTGGATTGTTCTCTTTACGCGTTCTACTGAACAGATGCGGGAAGTAGCAAGAAAAGAAGATCTTAGCCGGGCTTTTTTATTTTTCTTTATTCTGATCACTTCCTTCGCCAGCATGTTCACCGTGTTATTGCTCGTCCTTTCGAAAGAAGCTGCTGAAACAGCATTGATTATTTATATACCCGTAGCTATTGCAGGGATGTTGCTATCATGGATAATGGTGCACACCATGTTTGCTTTTCATTACGCGCATTTATATTATGGAGATGATGAAGAGGATCCCAGCAAAAACGCCGAAGGATTGGACTTTCCAAAAGAGAAAAAACCTGATTACCTGGACTTTGCTTATTTCTCCTTTGTCATCGGTATGACATTCCAGGTATCTGATGTGGAAATCAATTCGAAAAAATTAAGAAGGCTTGTGCTGGTACATGGATTACTTTCTTTTGGCCTGAATACATTCGTAGTAGCACTTACCATCAACCTCATCGCCGGCCTTAAAAATTAACGCTTAATTCCCGGCTTACCGGCCACCCTTCTTTTATGATTGGCAGCATAATTGACTATTTATCTGCAAAGCAGTATTGCTTTACATTTAATAGTAATTACTATGAAAGACGATAATAAAAAGAAAGACAATAAGAAAATTGTTACAAAACCTGGCAGCAATGCCGATTTTGAAGGCGATGATAAAGCACCTGGCGAAGAACAAGGGATTGCTGAAAAAGTAACCACCCGTGATCTCAAAGACAAAACGGTAGACGCAGATCCTGAAGAGGATAATAAGAAATAAAATAAAATTATTGGGGTACTGAGTCTGTTATTTTCTGTGCCATCCTTTCATAAGAAGAGGTATCTCCCATCCTTGTTCCTAAATTTGAACCGGTATTCATTGTACGATCCGAATCAATGTTATCCAGACTATCGTTCGTAGTATTTTTTTCTTCATGGGTGTTGTTGTTACATGCCCATACTGTCAGGCAAAGTATGGCAATGATTGAGATCCATTTCATACTAGTCAAATTTATATATATAATAAATTACATCGTTTCATTTTCTCCAGCGTCTGTCTGGAATTGTCGTATTCCCTGATTTTTAAAATAAGTGAATTCATCTTTGACTCTATCTGTAATAGAAAATAATACCCAGATGACTTTACACACCCATAATACGACAAAAATGAAACCAATGATGGCCCACCATTTCATGCTTTAGGTTGTTGTAGAATAAGATCACGGAGTGATCATATTCCGTTCTTGTAATTCATAACAGCTTACAAAAAAAATTATCCAAACAATGTGCCCTTAAAGCCAAATGTTCGTAAAAAGTAAGGTTTTAAAAAAAAATCAAGGAAAATAGGTAGGAATAATAAAAATCAGTTATTGATCAATATGCATGTTGCCAAAGATCATTATTTCTTATCCTGGCTCTTTTTATTTTTATCAGCATTGTTTTTACTGAATAATTTTCCGAGGAATGTTTTATGTTCCTCTTTTTCGTTGATCGTATTAATATTAATACTATTTTCTAAGGAAGGATAAAGTGCTTGTATAAATGCATTACGCAATAACTGACCAATAATAGCAAAAGTGCTTACATCTGCTTCCCCAATTCTACCCTCGAAGGATGCTTTGGTTGCGATCTGGTCCTTTTTATGATTGGTTAATATAAATCCTACTACTTCTATTAATGATTCCCAAACTAATTTTAATGGTTTGTCTTTATCTTCTTTCCAGCTCACCACTTTTAAATCTTTAATGATAGGTTTTGTATATCCGCTGATCAGTCCATCCTTTGCGGCGGCTTCTGTATAGAGACCAATCGTTCCTTTTTCCGCATCGAAATTTCCATATGCCTTTAAAAAGTCGTTCACTTTTACAAGACTAACGGCGGTCAGTGTTACATTCATATCATAGGTTGGCTTTTTGGCGAGCGGATCTATTTTCATTTCCAGTTTTGCCGTACCATCATATACCGATGCGGTAGCTCTTGCAGTAGAAGGCAATGTATCCTTTGCATGTTTTGTATTAGAAAGATTCTCTGCAACTATTTCTACATTCTTTGCAGCGAGATCAACTTTGGGTGAACTATAAAAATCTTTGTAATGAATTTCGCCATCGTGTATTTCAAAACGATTTAGTTTAAATGGTATTAGTTTATCAACTACGTCGATCCAGCTTTTATCAACGCTGGTCTGTGTTGTTTCTTTGCTCGGCCCATTGACAAAATTCAGAACAGGACGATCAACGATTATTTCAGCGACTACTCTCCCATGTAGCAAGGCGTTCCATTGTATCGAGAGATCCATCTTATTGGCTTTGAAAAAAGGAACAGGAATCTTTCCGCCTGTTTTATCCAGCTTAATTTCTTTGATCACATAAGCGCCGCGAAATAATGCGACATCAATATCTTCCACATGACCGCGATAACCCTCTATACGCGTCAATTGTTTGTTCACGTATTTTAATAAAATATACGGAAGCGCTATCCTGAAAGCAATTAATAAAACTATTAAACTACCCAGTATGATATAAGTGATTTTCCTTTTCCTGGTAAGCTTTTTTTTAAACATGATAATATTAATTATCATATTTATGAAATTTTCATGCCGCCATAGAATACCAATATATTAGCATAAGTAAACCATTAGTGAACGGACTTTCAGTAAAAAGTATGGAAGATTATATACAGTGTACTATGAACTGGGGATTTTTTTTCTCAATGTCCTCTCCGGCAATTATTCATTACCACAAAAAATCAAACTTTTTTGCCTTTATGTAGCCGATATGTGCGTCAGGCATCTTGATTGGCGGGTAATACAATGGAGTCGTCTTTGTAAAACGTTTTTGAGGAAAAGGTGTGGTTTTAGGTAAAACCAGCAGGCGGGTATTGATTCGTCGGGAAGAGATGGGCAATGTTTTCATAAGCATCATGTATGTTTCAATAAGGTGAAAATTTCATGCCGGAAAAAATATAATCATCTACTCTTCAAGTGTTTCAACGACACATTATCAGGGATTTCCCCTAGCCTGGCACTGATGATGTGGCATATAAGTGGTATACATTATTCTATCATTAACAAACTACCTCTTTATGGAAGTGACTAAGTGGGGCATTATCGGCCCTGGAAATATTGCACACTCATTCATCAATGATCTGGAGTATTTAAAAACGCCACAGCAGGTTATTGCTGTTCTGGGTCATACGGAAGAAAGCGCTGCTGAATTTGCAAAAGAATTCAACATAGCCAATCATTACACAGATATTAACGAATTTATTAAAAAGGGTGGAATGGAAGCTGTGTACATCGCCAGTCCACATCCACAACATTTCGAACAAGCTATCGCGTGCCTGGAAAATAAGATCGCAGTGTTGTGTGAAAAGCCGATGACCATTAATGCGGAACAATCAGTTCAGTTGATAGCAGCATCGGAAAAGAATGATACGTTCCTGATGGAAGGCATGTGGATTCGTTTTTTACCAAGTATTAAAATTGTGCTTACTATTATTGAACAGGGACTTATTGGCAAGGTTACCTCAGTGCGCGCTGCTATGTCGTATAAGGCTCCGCAGGATAATAATAGTCGCTTTTTTGATCCCGAACTTGGTGGTGGCTCATTACTCGACCTTGGTATTTATCCAGTCTTTTTATCGTTGCTGTTACTGGGCAAACCAGCTTCGGTCAAGTCAATTGGCAAATTATCAGATGAAGGAATTGATGAAGCATGCTCTATTTTATTAAATTATAAAAATGGTGGTCACGCCACGCTCGAATCTTCGTTACTGTCTACCCTGGATATTCCTGCAGAGATTGTCGGAGAAAAAGGTGTGGTAAAAATATTGACTCCCTGGTTCGAAAAATCCTCAGGTATTGAATTAGAAATATTTGGAGATGGTAAAATCGTTTATCCCTGCCAGTGGGAAGGCCATGGACTTTATTTTGAAGTAGAAGAAGTGCTGAAATGTATAAAAGAAGATCGTATTTCCAGTGACCTGCTGTCACACAATTTTAGCCTGGAAATGATCCGTATACTTGATAAAATTCGCAGCCAGATACATGTTACGTATGACATGTATGAATAACGATTGTTCCTTGTCAACTTTTTATTCCTATGCCACCGCTTGTATCATTGATAAGCAGTGCAGGGTATTTATTAATTGCCTCGTAGATATTAATTAAGATGAACAACGTTACGATCTTTCAATTTTTTCATTGGTATTATAGTGCAGACGGGAAATTATGGAATCACGCCGCCGAACAATCGGAGCGATTGGCTCATCTGGGTGTCACGCATGTATGGTTGCCCCCTGCGTATAAATCTGCCAATGGCCAACAGGAACCGGGATATGCGGTCTATGATATTTTTGATCTCGGCGAGTTTGATCAGAAAGGAACTATTCCTACCCGTCACGGTTCTAAGGAAGAATATCTGCAAGCTATCGACACCATTCACAAGCATGGTATGCAGGTGATCGCAGACATTGTATTGAATCATAAACATGGGGCAGACGAAACGGAAAAAATTCCCGTTCAAAAAGTAAATGAATTCAACAGGAATGAGATGCTCGATGACGAATTAATGATTGATGCATGGACCAAATTTACTTTCCCCGGAAGAAATAAAAAATACTCAGACTTTGTTTGGGACTGGCACAGCTTCACCGGCGTTAGTGATAACCCAAATACTATTTACCTTATTAAGAATGAATACGGCAAAGATGGATGGGAAGAAATGCTCGAAGATGAAAATGGTAATTTCGATTACCTGATGGGTTGTGACATAGAATTCCGAAATCCGAATGTCCGCGAAGAATTAAAGAAATGGGGAGAATGGTATGTTGATACCGCTCATCTTGATGGTTTTCGCCTGGATGCACTCAAACATATCAGTCATCATTTTTATACTGACTGGCTGGATCATTTGAATAATCATTT
>JBDTPD010000099.1:0-9697 GCA_039932855.1 Chitinophagaceae bacterium
CATATAGACCCCCAACCCCTAAAGGGGAGTAAAGAGGCCTCTCTTATTTCAATTTTTTTTTCCATGATACTGCTTCTTAACTCCCCTTTAGGGGTTGGGGGTTTATGTTGTCTTTATTTAATAACATACTTTTTAACCTTTTTAATCTTCGCCATTTGCTCAGCTACTATTCTTGCATTGATCAACGAGCCTTCTTTATTAGGATGTGTATGATCACCGGGAAAGAATGTCTTTACCTTTTCCTGTCCCAGTTTTTCATATTCTTCCGCAATTAAACTATTGAGGTCAATAAAATAAGCGCCGGTTTGTTCAGCTACCTGCTTTGCCCATAAAGTATAACTATCACCCGAACGAACTACTTTACCATCTTTCCAATCGTTGCGTGGAATAGGTGAACATACAATTGGAATAGCATGTTTGGCTTTTGCATCTTCTACATACTTGCGCATATACCATCCATAAGTATGCACTGTTTCATTTTGTTTACGGATCGGGTTATAAATGTCTTTGCTTTCTTCCCCAATACCCCTTATCGAACCTCTTGCCCGTGAAGTATCATCCAGTGCACCACCATCATTGTGACCAAACTGCATGATCACATAATCACCAGGTTTTATGATCTCTACTATTTTATCCCAGCGACCTTCCGTTATAAATGTACGACTACTGCGACCACCAATAGCATGATTGCGTACACTCATCTTATTGGTGTCAATATGCTGATCCATAAAACTACCCCAACCCCAGAGCCCATCATTGCCGGTGCCACCTCCATTTTTTACTGTGGAGTCACCGATAATATACAGGGTTGGCTTTTCTTTTTTAAATAAAATAAAAGAAGAGGCGAGCAATAGTACTGATCCAAGAATAAAAAGGAGGTTGAACTTGTTTTTCATTTCTTAGCCGATTTATTATTTGTAATAATAGTAATAGAAGGGACGGGAGGTTTTTTCATTCCCTGTCCCATATAAAAACTGGTGTGTGGCGGTTGATTATAGGCAACATTCTGCCAGGCAATACTCAAACGATATTGCGGATCCTGCATGAACGTATAAAATCTTTTGTCAGTAGGAATAGTAGTGGTAAATATCCTGAGTTCCTTATTATCTGCTGTGCGATAGATCAATTCTTCGCGCCAGTCGCCAAACAGGTCCGCAGATAAACAAGGATTGGATTTTGTTCCATTATTACGAACACAATTAAAGGTTGCTGCGTCAAAGAGCGTAGTAGTCGTACATTTCTCATACTCCCATTTACTCACATTGGTACCATTGAGTATTTCACTCAATACATCACCATCCCAGAAAATGCCCATGTTGCAGGCAGGTGTGGTCTCACAAATTTTGTTTCCCTTGCAATCAAACATACCGGTGATACCTGCGCCTGCTACCCAACATTCATAACCGGGATAGCGCGGATCAATATCGATAGCCAGTCCACGTCCCGGACCTTCACCATCGGCACCTGCTTTGACAGATGCTTTTTTCCAAATGATCTCTCCTGTTCTTGCATCGCGGAAACTAGCGCCGGCATCATCGAAGCGCTCCTGTATATCGAATACTTCAAGACCGGGCCTTGATGGATCGAGGTCACTTACATGCAAGGCATCACCATGACCAAGACCCGTAGAATATAATCCTTTGCCATTATCATCAATCGTCATAGCTCCATACACGATCTCATCTTTTCCATCATTGTCAACATCAGCAACGGTGAGGTTGTGATTGCCCTGACCTGCGTAGGCTTTATTATTATTATCAGAATCAAATACCCAACGGGAAACAAGTTTTTTATTCTTTAGATCCCATGCAGCGAGAATTGTTCTGGTATAATAGCCCCGACACATAACCAAACTCGGATGTACACCATCGAGATAAGCGATACAGGCAAGAAAACGATCCATGCGATTACCATACCCATCACCCCACATTTCTTTTAATTGTTCAGTTGTTGGTGTAAGCGTAGTTGGATTACGTGGTGCGATATAATCAACCGTGTTAATGATCTCACCGGTTTCTCCATTGAAAACAGTAAGAAACTCCTGACCTGATAAAATATAACCTTTGTCATTGCGCCAGTCTTTGGTAGAATCGCCAATAACATTTCCTTTAGCATCCATACTTCCATCGGCTGTCTTCATAGCGATCTCTGCTTTACCATCTCCGTCGAGATCGTACACCATGAATTGCGTATAGTGAGCACCTTCCCTGATATTTTTTCCTAAATTAATTTGCCATAGCAACGTGCCATCGAGTTTGTAAGCTTGTATAATAGGAGGATCAGTGATACCGCCCTGTGAATTATCATGACTGCGGCCAACCTGATGCAATACAATCTCATATTGTCCATCACCATCCAGATCGCCGACACTTGCATCATTAGGTGCATAACCCGGAGGAGTTTGTAAAGCAATGGACAGATATGTTTTCGCTAATGCTTTTACTTTATAGATAGAAGCGGTGCTATTTTCTTTTCCTTTTACTACACTTGTTACTTCATACGTATAGGCTTTTGCAGAATCTTTATTCTTATCTAACCACCAGGTAACATCAGCAACAGGTTTCTTATTAAGTTTTACTTTTTTCCCACCATCTGGTGTACAATAAACATTAAAAGCAGTAGCAGGATCTTCGGTCGCTAACAGGCGCCAGCTAACAAAAATATTTCCTTTGCCATCTGGAACGGCTACTACACCTCGGTCGAGGAATTCCATTTGGCGCTGTGCATTAGCAGTATAACAACTGATCAGACTGATCAGCAAAAAAAAGATAGTGGTGTTTTTCATGAGCAATAAGTTATAGACTTAGTCCGGTTGAATTAGTAATAGCAACTTTATCCCCTTTATCTGAAGTGATAGTAACATTCGTCCATTTCCAATCTTTTGCAAAACTGATCTCGCCAGCAGTTCCTGCTTTCACTTTTACATTGCTGAAATAAAAATTTTCCAGGTAAGATTTATCGAGACCAACAGCAGTAATTGCTTTTCCTGATTGCTTAACAGTGATTCCCGAGACATAAATATTCTTGAAATGCGGAATGCCTTTTTCTGCAGGCTCTACCTGGTGCAATAATATTTTCCAATGCGCCGGTATTGAATCATAGTTATATCCGGGAGGTAATTTTGAATAACTATATGCAGGGTTCCAGTTCATGGTATAGGAAAATGCTGTTCGTACACTATCCATAATGTTATCGGTGAAATGAATATCTTCTACAGTGCCGCCTCTTGTCGTTGCTGATTTTATTAAAAATCCATTTGACGTACCTATGCCACGCATGCCTGTTGCCAATACATGGCGGATACTACCTGCTGTTTCACTACCAACAGTAATAACGCCGGCACCGCGTCGTGCAATCGAATTACGGATGACAACATACTCCGTCGGACGATTTACACGCTGACCATCCCAGTCACGGCCGGCTTTCAAACAAAAATTATCATCGTTACAATCGATATCACAATTCTCTACCAATATCCAGGTGGAAGAATCGATATCGATACCATCTGTACTCGGACCGTGACCATCTTCGTTATTACGGATAGTTACTTTATTGACGGTGACATGATCGCTGTATAATAATTGAACGGTCCAGAAACCAGAGTTGGCAAATGTTAATCCCTCAAGAGTAACATCAGAAGATGATTGAACAAGAAAGCTTCGTACACGTTTTGCATCATAGTCAGAGGCCCAGCGAAGACCTTTAGGTTCGTACTCGCGGCGCAGCGCCCAGTATTTATCCCAACAAAATTTTCCGCGTGCATTGATCTTTCCATCACCGCTGATCTTTACATTTTTTTGATCAAGGATATTGATGAGTGCGGCCGGCCATTTCATTTCTATCCCGGCAATGCGTGTATCGATCTCGGGATAATCAGCAAAATCCTGGCTGCCGATGATTATTACTTCTTTATCTATTTTAAGATGGACATTACTTTTTAAAAAAATGGAACCTGTAAGATATGTGCCGGGTTTGAAACTAACAATGCCGCCACCTTTTATAGCGCAGGCATCAATTGCTTTTTGAATAGCAGTGGTTGCCAGTGACTCGCCTTTATTGGTAGCGCCAAAATCGTTGACGAGAAATGTTTGTTTGGAAGAAGGTTGTTTTCTTGCACCTGTTTTTTTAGCCCAATCGAGTGATGAGTTATTTTGTGTAAAGGCATGAAATGAAAGAAAGCAAAGTAGTATAACAACAAGGCTTTTCTTAAGTGGCGTAAGAAGCATTGGCAATCGTCATTTTGTCAGTGGAAGATAAGGGCAATCAGGGGGGTAGCTATCCTGTGTTGTCCTGATGGTTTAATGGGATAAAAAAGCCCGTGATAGAACACGGATGACACGGATTTTGATAGATCAACACGGATTTTATTTTTTTCTATTGCGGCAGTAGTTATTTAGCTTTTTCACCACATAGGATCATAGTATATAGAAGTACATAGGTTTTTTTTAAATCAGATATATGTGCCCTATGTACCTATGATCCTATGTGGTAAAAAAGATAAATCCGTGCTCATCCTTCCAATCCGTGTCATCCGTGTTCCTCTCTTACTTCAATTTTAGAAATTCTTCGTTGGATATTTTAAAAACAGTACCGTGACGAACTCCTGCAGGAAAATGAACCTTATCAGAAATATCTGTCCAATGAATAAGATCGGTGGAGGTAACAGCACCATATTGGCGATCGCGGTATTTATCAAAATAAACAATCCAATTGTTTCCAATCTTAATAACGGTCGGTCCCTCTGCCCAATAATTACCAGTAATAGGTGCTGATGGCTTGTTATATCCCTTTGTTAGTTTTTTACTGATAGCAATACGGATATTCTTTTGCGGAGGATATCGTGTTTCATCTTTGACAAACATCACAAACTGCTTACCGTCTTGTTGAATAGTAGCATCGATAGTATTAAATCCCTGGTTGTATAGTAATGCTGTTGGAGAAAATGTTTTAAAGTCTTTCGTAATGGTATAATAAATACGGTGATTGTATTTGCTATCACCTGCACTATCACCAGGAAAGCGGCCGGGAATAGTAGTGGCCCAATAGATCAGGTATTCCTTCTTTGTTTTATCATAAAAAATTTCAGGAGCCCAGCAATTGCGTGCTGAATCTTCGTGTTGCATGACAGGAATGTATTGTTGTTCGCTCCAATGTATGAGATCAGGTGAGGATGCATGACCTATTCCTCTATCATTCCAGCTGACTGTCCATACCATTTGAAAGTTGCCGTCGCCACCACGAATAATACAGGGGTCACGCATGAGTTTGTCTTTGGAGACAGTTGGATGGAGATAAGTAGAGTCATTATTCAAAGATGTCCAGGTATAGCCATCATTGCTATAAGCAAGGTGAAGACCGTCGGCTCCATTATTTTTAAAATAAGAGAATATATAGACATTATCGGATGACTGAGCTATAATATTTGCAGAGATAAAAAAGATAACTATAATGGTGAATATATATTTCATACTCGATTTTTATATTGTTTCGACAGGTCTGAAAATTATGAATTAAGAATTATGAGTTATGAATGAGTCTTAGGATAATTCATAACTCATAATTCTTAATTCATAATTTTCAGAATGGATCTATCTTATCAATGTCAAGCTCATTAATCCTATCACCACATCATTAGTGATTGCTTTCACAACAACGTTTTTCAATTCCTTAGTAGGATCAAGGTGCAGATCGAGTACAGTAGCCGCTCCACCATCGACCCCTCTGTTAGAAAAACCTTTGATCGTTGAATAGTTATTATATTCTTTTGTATCAATCCCCGATTTCAAATATACCCGCAATGGTATTTGCGCATTAGTAGTAAATGCAAAACCATCGGTATAATAATCCTGCTCGATCGGCCACCAGTTTTCTGGATTCTTTAATTCCAGTATGCAACTGGATCCATCTTTATAATTAATGATCACTGCCCCATTGACGAGCCGGCTTTGCATAGGGTTGGTTGAACCAGCCATTAAAAACCATGCATGTGAAGCCTTGCCTTTCAGCGGTACTATAGCAGAATCTGGATAGTTATCCCATTGAGAAGTAAACAGGATATTTTTTGTAGCGGAAGCCGATGGTGTAGCAAATGGAATTCCGGTGGTTGTAACGAATTCATTCCTTCTCTCTGCTCTCTTACGCAAACCAGAATCATTGATCGTTACCGTAATCATTGGATAGGCCCAGTTACCAATACCCTGAGTCGGCAATTGCAATGTAGGACTCGCTGGTCTTGGAGATAAATATTGATTCTTAAAAATATTCCCTACTTCATCATTGAAATAGGTTGATAGATCAATTTTGTCAGCCGTATTCTTTTCATTGCCAGTGATCCGATACAATACAGGCAGAACTTTTCTTACTGTTAAATCAATTGGCTCCCACCATGTAAATGCATTTTGTTTTACCTGTATAAAAAATGTCTTATGACCACTTGTCTTTGCAACAACGGTTGAATAGCTATCTTTTCCTTTTTGTATGCGACCAATCGCTTTTTGGGGATCATAAACCGACTGCATCCTTAATTGTGATGCGGTAATAGTTATTTGCTGACCTGGATTCACGATCGTATCATACTTCAGTTTACCAAATTCCTTTCCCTTCCACCCGATGATGATACTATTTGATTGTTGTGCCGGGAATATAATTTCAATAGCTGGTTTACCTACTAATCCTGTGACCACTTTCCAATTGATCTTTTTATCATTCAATGTAACCGAAGCAATAGCATCTCTATAAACAGGAAGGACCAATTTTATATGCAAGGCATTATTGAAATGCTGATCAATGATATATTTCTCGATTGTACCAGTTCTTTTAAAATCAATATTAATATCCGGAGTTTCGAGTGATGCATATGACCACGAGGCAGGAAAACCCGGTTGAATAGTTAATGTATCATGCAAAGCATCTGGCTGTATACCAAATAAACCTTCTACCAACGAGCGGCCGGCCATTCCGATGCCATCAGCAAAATCACGATAGAGTTCGCCACGGATGGCATCATAAAAAGATAGTTGTTCAAAATTTCCCGGCGCAGAGCTCAGGTACATGCTTTCAATAACAGTACTTCTCCATAGGCGAAACGCTTCTTCTTTTCGATTACCTTGCCAATAGGCCAGTGCCATATGAAGATTTTCTGCGAGTACTACATTATTCAATGACCAGTCATATGGCTGCCAGTTGGTAGTGCTGAGTAAATAAAGATCATTCTCATCCAATCCTTTTGCATTGATCGGTATATGTGGAATATAATTATCTACGTACTTTAATGTTTGATACGCTTTGAATACATCAGGTACTTTTGAATCGATCGTATGATAGACCGTCCATAAAGCAGCAGCAGGATGTAATAATTTTTTTCCTAACAGATCTTTGTATTCAGCGTACCAGCCTTGTTGCGGCATCCATAATTTCTGATTGATGGCATTCAATATTTTCTTGGCTTCTTTTTCATATGGCAATGGATCCTGACCAATCATCTTTGCTAATGAAGCAGCTATTTTATTTGACCGATAATTATACGCCGATGAATGCGTGACCCCTCCCCCACTATATTGAAGTGCATCACTGGCCCAGATAGCGGCATATGAATCATACAATCCATCACCATCCATATCGAAGTTTCTTTTTTCCCAGGCCAGGTGTCGTTGTAATAATGGCCACATTTTTTTTACATACGCTGTATCACCTGTCCAGTTAAAATGATTCAACAACTGATCGATAAAAACAAGATTCATATCATAATGGTGCGGCCGAAAATCACCATTGGGATTTCGGGAAATATAACCACTGCTGAATAAAGACGTACCCATTTTTTCCAACTGCCTTCCCAGATGCAAAGCAGTATCTGCTACTACCGGACCTGTTAATGGTGTGGTGACCTGCGACAATGCATAACTACTAAAATGTTTTCTTGCGCGATCGTGCCAGCCTAATACATCTGCTACATAAGCACCGCGCCAACCATTCAACCGCATGCGCCAGGCAACTGCACCGTGCATAAAGGATGGATCTTCCCACACTGCATCGGCCGCAATACTTAGTGCACCGCCAATAGTATTGATAAAAGGATCGGGCGTATTTACTTTTATACGATTGGCGATAGATGAACGTGTCTGCTCTGATTTTTCAAATAATTCCTTTAATGAACTATATGCGATAACTGTTGGCTCTGTTTTTTGTAATAAAAAATAAGATGATTCACTGGTCAATGAGAATTGAGCAGCAATAACGGGTGAACCAGCACCTGATGATGCATACAAATCGCCAGGATTTTGTAACGCTGAAGCATCTGCTATTTTCAATGAAAGATTTGCAGGGAATACACCGGTTATTTGTTTAGAAGAAATTTTATTATTGGTGCTATCAGTCTTCTGTCCTGGGAGGTGTTGTATTTCATATCGCTCTTCCTCTGATAATACTTTAGAAAAACCATAATTCAGCAGGAAAGAATTTTTATCAATTTTATAAATATTGTCTTTGCAGTAATCGGGTTGTAAATAAAAGGATGATTCAGGATCGGCACCGATATCGCCATCGCGGGAGAATTTTTTTCCGGTAGCACCGCCATAGACAACAATGAGTTGAAGATCTGCCGGACAATTTTGTCCTTCCATTTTTACCAGCAATCCTTCGCGATCATATAAAGCAATGGCTGTGACATACAGTATCCCATTTCCCAATAAAGAATCTTTTATTTCGTATAACATGGAACCCGGACGATAGATCGCTTTAATTGAATTCGCCCTGATCAACCATTTACTTTTTTCACCTGTGATTAAACCGAATTTCAGATTGCCGCCCATACCCGGCATATACAAAGCAAACTCGGGAAGATCGCCAGCTTCTGCACGGAAAGCTGTATTGCCACCATATAAAGCACGGTTGAAACGTTTGTTACCGTTTTCTATAATAAAATCATTTCCTTGTGGGCGATAGCGGAGCTCATGTTCTTTGCCATGCCATAGATTTTGCGCGCTGGTGATGCGGGCGGAGAAGCAGAAGAATAAGAAATATAAAATTCTATAAGTCATGAAGCGTTTTATTATAGCTGTTTCGCGCGGTCCCGGTTATACTACCGGGACGGAGGAGCGGCGAATAAAGACTGATTGTCGCTGCTCCGTTGCGAGCGCCGCGAGAAATCTTCTTTTATAATTTTAAAATACCTTCCCAAATCTCTTTGACTACCGGTATTCCATTCTCAACATTGTTCTTCCTTTTCATCAGCACTTGTTCCCCAGGATATACAATCTTCGAACCTTCAATCGCTACGGACTGATGATAATCATGAATAATAGTTTCAACAGCCTGCCGGATCGTTTGTTGACTTTGCAATTTTGAAAGATCGACACAAATGAATACCTGCGATACCCCAAACTCCGCTTCTTTCTTTCCTAAATCATGCGTGGAAGAACCACCGGACAGAACAGTCGCTAACAGATCAAGCAGCAATGATAATCCTGCGCCTTTCCAATAACCCACCGGTAACGATCTTTTTGATTGCATGATGGCTGATGGATCATTGGTGAGATTACTCTGTTTATCATATCCACCCGGTTGTGGTAGTTTTTCATTTTTCATAATGGCCAGTTCCATGGCGCCAAAGGAAAACTGTGACATGGCCATGTCCATAACGATCGCCTCTTCATTGTATGGCAGAGCGATAACTAATGGATTATTTCCCAATTTGCAATCA
>JBDTPD010000100.1:0-9635 GCA_039932855.1 Chitinophagaceae bacterium
TCGCTTCATTTGACTGATCGCGATTTCTCCACTGAATACTTTTTCCTCTTTCCGTAAAATATCCAGACTTATCATTGTATCGGCCGGTAAGGGTTCATCAGTTACATAGATACAGGGGCCTACTGCCGCACATGCATCATACGTTTTTGCCTGTGGCAGGTATAAAGGATTTTCTCCTTCGATACTACGTGAACTCATATCATTGCCAATGGTATAGCCAATGATCTTTCCTGATGAAGCAACGACCAATGTCAATTCCGGTTCCGGTACATCCCAGGTAGAATCTTTTCGGATGTTTACTTTATCGTTTGTGCCTACTACCCGATGGGCAGTGGCTTTGAAAAAAACTTCGGGCCGGGTTGCTTCATACACACGCGCATAGAAATCTCCACCGCCTGCATCTTTTGATTCTTCCTGGCGACCCAACTTGCTACGGAGATAAGTGACCCCACAGGCCCATAATTCCTGGTTGCCCATTGGTGGTAATATGCCGGTAGCAGGAAGTTCTTTTATTTCTTTCACCTTCATTGAATTCAACAGCATATTTAGCTTGCTCAATAAATCATCATCATTGATGAATTTATCCCAGTCACCAATATCTGCTGAATAATGTTTGCCTTCATTACTGATTATTATGCCTGTCTTTGTCTTATAAATTTTCATCCGGTTAACTTTAATTCTAATTATTATTTAATAGAAATTGAGAATTATGAGTTATGAATTATGAATGAGTTTCCTATAATTCATAACTCGTAATTCTTAATTCATAATTACCTGTTGTTAATCACGCATTTTAATCCTCAGCACATTCATATCATTTGTCACATACAATGTCTTTTGGTCAGCTGATAGTGCACAATTGGAAGCCGGATTATCCGGTATATTGAATTTGCCCAGCAGCTTACCTTCACTGTTAAAGAAATAAATTCCTCCCGGTCCTGATGCAATGACATTACCATTCTTATCGATCTTCATTCCGTCCGGAAGTCCTTTGAGTGATTTATCATAACCAGCAACTGTATTAAATATCCGTCCATTCTTCAACGAGTCTGTACCTTCAATATCATAGATGTACCAATTAGGTTTGGCAGGATCTGAATTGGCAATGAGCAATTTTTTTTCTCCGGGAAATAACGCGATACCATTGGGACGTGTGATCGAATCAAGCAATAAAATGACCTGTCCATTTGTTTTTACTTTATATACTCCGTTGTATATGGTTTCTTTCTTTGGATCATCAGCTTGTTTTTCTAATCCATATGGAGGATCTGTAAAGAATAATTCCCCTTTGGCATTATACACCGCATCATTAGGGCTACTGAATCGTTTGCCATTATAATGATCAGCAATATTGCTGTAGGATGGCTTTGGCATATCAGGAGAACTATTCATTCTTCCCATACGGCGATCGCCGTCCTGGCAAAGAACGAGGTTACCATCATTATCCAGCAGCAATCCATTAGAACCCATTTCACCACCACGCTTGATCGTAGTATCGGTATAGCCAGATGGCATGAGGTAAACTTCTTTTCCTTTTTCTTCTGTCCACTTGTACACAGTATTTTGAGGAACATCGGAGAATAATAACATGTGATATTTTTCTACCCATAGCGGACCTTCACTCCAGTCAAAGCTATCAGCAATGATCTCGGCTTTTGCATTAGCAGAAATAATAGCGTCGAGTGCAGGATCGATACGTTCAACACTACCGATCATTTTTTTTGCTGCACCATCGGCTTTAGGAGAAGACTCGTTGTTACAAGCGACAAGTAGTGTAAAAAAAGAAAAGATGAAAACGTATTTCATGTTGGTTAGTACTTGCGGTTTTTTATTTTACCAGGCGTCCCTATGGGACGCATGTCCATCATTATTAGTATGATTACCGACCAAACGTCCCTACGGGACGAAAGAAGATATACGCTTCGGATAGCCATTAAACATTGCTTGTTGAATATTGATTATTGAATATTTCCAAACAAATACTCAAGCAGCCGCTTCTACATTAAAAGAATGATAATTTTGCCCGGCACTTCCATTCAACTCTTCAACCTCCTACTCCTAATGCAGGTCTCTCGTCACATCCGACCCCGATCCTCCTCTCAAAATATCCAGATCAGCACCAAGATGCGCCTGTTGCACATGATCAATATAAAATTTCACGTAGCCTCTTGTAGCACGCGGTTCGGGCGCTTTCCAGGCTTTCTTCCTTTTTTGTAATTCTTCGTCGGTGATATCGAGATGTAATGATCGCTTTTCGACATCGAGTTCGATCATATCGCCATTTTGTACCAATGCCAGCGTACCACCAACAGCCGACTCGGGAGAAACATGCAGGATCACAGTACCAGCAGCAGTACCACTCATTCGTCCGTCCGATATACGGATCATATCTTTAATTCCTTTTTTTAATAATTTTTCAGGTAAATCTACATTGCCTACTTCAGGCATACCGGGATAACCAACAGGACCCACACCTTTTAAAACGATCACGCAATTCTCATCGATGTCCAGTGCAGGATCATCAATGTTCTGGTGATATTCTTCCATCGTTTCAAATACCACCGCACGACCACGATGCTTCATTAATTTTTTAGTAGCAGCAGATGGTTTGATAATGGCACCATCTTCACAAAGATTTCCTTTGAGTACAGCAATACCAGATTCTGTCTGTAACGGTTTTTCCAGTGTAGCAATCACATCTGAATTATAACAAACAGGGTTTGTATTATTCTCGCCAATAGACTTACCATTGACAGTGATCATATCATTGTGTAAATACTTTTTTAATTCTTTGATAACAACAGGCAAACCACCAGCATAGTAAAAATCTTCCATCAGGTATTTACCGGATGGTTTCAGATTAGCAAGCAAAGGAATTTTGCTGCCGATCTTATCAAAGTCTTCCAGGTTCAATTCAATACCCATTCTTCCGGCGATAGCTAATAAGTGAATAAGAAAATTAGTAGAGCCGCCAATGCCAGCATTCACAACAATAGAATTTTCAAATGCTTTCCGTGTAAGTATCCTGGAAATTTTCAGATCTTCTTTTACCATCTCCACAATTCTTCTGCCTGATAATTGCGCCATCACTTTCTTTCTTGAATCAACAGCGGGAATGGCAGCAGCGCCAGGCAAGGTAAGTCCTAATGATTCCACCATACAAGCCATAGTAGAAGCGGTTCCCATCGTCATACAATGTCCCTGGCTACGTGCTACTCCTACTTCTACTTCATGAATATCTTCTGCGGTATAATTTTCGACAGATTGTTTTTCTTTCATTAACCAATTGAATGTACCTGAACCAATACATTCACCACGAAAGCGCCCGTTGAGCATTGGACCACCCGGCACAACGATGGTAGGAAGATCAACGCTGCAAGCGCCCATTACTGTTGAAGGAGTGGTTTTATCACAACCAGTTAATAGTACAACACCATCGATTGGATTAGCGCGCATGGTTTCTTCTACATCCATGCTGGCGAGATTGCGGAACAACATGGTGGTTGGCCGCATGATCGTTTCGCCTAATGAGGTAACAGGAAATTCCATAGGGAAACCGCCTGCTTCCAATATGCCGCGTTTAACGATTTCAGCAAAATCACGAAGATGACCATTACAGGGAGTAAGATCTGACCAGGTATTACAAATACCAATCACAGGCTTACCCTGGAAATAATCATCCGGATAGCCCTGGTTGCGCAACCATGAACGATGCACAAAGCCCATTTTATCTGACTTACCAAACCAATCGTAGCTCCTTAATTTCTTTTCCATACAAAAAACAATTCCAGGCGTTTTTATTTTTTTGCAACGAATTGCGAACTGCCATATAGATCCAACTGAAATCCGGTAACCTTCCCACCCTCATTCTTAAAATGCACATTCAAAAACTCACTGTTGGTATAAAAATCATTCTCGCTGGCCGCAAGTAAAGTAACCTTGTTATTCGGGTTAAGATACGCTACCAAATGATCATTTTCATTTTTGATTGTGAGCGTCGATCCATTACCCCATTGGTAATCTCCCGTATACTTATTCAATACAGCTGATGACAGGGTTAGTGAGGGGCGTTCATATACATATTGCAATCCCCGTGCATACCCTTCTGCTTTGGTGCCCGAATGTCCCGTATTCTCCAATACCCTTGACTTAAACTGTAATGTTTTATAATTACGATCGGTTAAAAATTTTACCAGCTTCTCAAATCCTGGTTCATTTCTTTCGACGCCACCCATGATCAAAAACAAGCGGGCAGGTGGATTTGATTTTTTTTCATAATATGCTTTCTCATATTGATAGATCACTTCATTGCCCCAGCCAAAAGCAGGACTTGCTGCTACATAGCGCTGGAACAATCCCGGCTCTGTAAAGAGAGCGTACAATGTAAATAATCCACCAAGGGAACAACCCACTAATGCACGATCATATTTATCGGCACGGTAGTTTGATTCGACATATGGAAAAAGTTCTGTCTTCATGAATGAAAGAAAGGCAGCGGCCCCACCGCTTTGCGGAGCACGATTCTCCCTAGTAGGTGTATAATCACGCGCACGAAGACTATCAGGATTGGGATTGACGCCACCCCATGTAACACCCACGATGATCATTTCAGGAATGAAACCATCAAAGTATTGTTCGCCATACAATGATTTCAGCAAAGGAAAATCCCATTGCGAATCCATAAGATAAACGACAGGATATTGTTTGGTACTTTTTTCATACCTGGCAGGTAAAAGTATTTGCAATTCATACTCCTGGCCTTTGACAATAGAAGAGGTGATCTTTCTTGTTTGCGATCCGGGAATAGTTATCTCCTGTGCCTGCACAAAACTGATCATGAACAAGACAACAATTGGCAGCAGTATGATCTTCATTCTCATTACTTACTTTTTTAACGCGATTTCCAATGCTTTTGTAGTAGTATAATACTTGGCAATCATATTCGGCACTTCCCAGGCAGGTATATTGCCATTCTTAAGATACTCCAGGAACTTTTCCGTCACACGTGCGAAGTGCGATTCATGTCCTTCTCTTAAGTTTTCTGAAATTACAACTTGCCATCCATTCGCCGTTTTACTCAATTTTACGCTGTTGTATTTTGAACTCAATGCCTCTATTTTACCTGCTAAAACCCTTGCAAAAGCCGTATCCTTTCCTGTTGGTTCTATGTACAGGGTCGGTATGTATTTTTCCTCAGCTCCCTGGCGAATAACAAGGTTGGCTTTGGTCCCACGCATCATCGAATAATGTGTATCTCCGCTTCCATTTGGCAATTGATATTCCCAGATCACCGATGTCTTTGCATGTACACCTTTGACGGTATAATTGATCTCCCCGTTACAGGAAACTTTCAAAATACTATCAGCCGACACATTCTTTTTAAGAAAAGAAGGAAAGCTATCCAGTTTGGTAATAGCCCGGAACTGGGACAAACGAATATCCGTTGTCCATCTTTTTGCCGTTTCTACATTGATATCTTTTGTATAATCCAATGACTGCTCAGGAAAACACTCCCATTGTACAAGGTCAACGATATGGGTCATCACATCCGTGATGCCTTCTCCCTGCTGGGTGACATCGAGGAACCAGGCCGGCCGTGTAACAACGCTACCGGAAACGTATTTATAAAAATTATGTATGCTGATCATAGTAACCGCGGGATTGGCAGTTGTTCCTTTTTCCAGTTCACCAAAAACCTCCGGCATCATCGAAAGTTCACGTTGCAGGATGGTAGCGATCTCATACCGCTCAGTCATGATATCATACAGCAACAGTTTATTTTTCTGCGCCGTTTCAAAAGCCTGCTTCAACACTCCGAAGTCCTCGCTTTTTACTACCATTGGTTTATCTGCAAATACATTGAAGCCATTTTGTAATGATTTAAGAATGTATTCTGCTTTCTTGCGATTGTTACCTGACAGCACTACTACATTTCCTTTTTTCTCCGCGATCATTTTTTCAAAGAAATCATCCCCGCTATATACTTCTTCTTTCCAATGGGTAGGATTGTCGGCTCTTGTATTATAGCTATTGATGCGACCAAGGTGTGCCTGCAGATCACTTCCTTCAGGGGCATATACGTGTACAACAGAATCTACATCATTATACATAGCTTTCTGAACGAGGGCTGCATGAAAATGTCCCGGATCGAGTGTGATCAGCTGGACTTTTTTTGAAGAAGGTGTATCGGCCACTGTTTCCGGATTATTATTACAGGAAATGAGAGCAGTTATTCCAAGAAAAGATAATATTCTGAAAATTGGTGCATTCATATAATAAACGATTTACGTGTAATATCGCAAATTTAGAATTATGAGTTATGAATTCTAAAAGTCGTATTTCTTCCTCCGCGGCCTTGACAACATTGCATTAGCCTCCTTGTCATTTTTGAACATTTCTTTTTTCGGATCCCAATACAATTTCCGTTTTGTCTTCATCGCTATCTGGTGAATCAGACAAGCACTGCAGGAACGATGACCGATCTCTATCGGTGATGATGGTTCTTTTCGCGACTTGACACAATCCAACCAGTTGGCATGTTGCTCCGAACTTTCATACAAATGAATTTCATTGCCGCCAATAACAGATTGCAGAATTTTAGGATTGCTTGCGTCGATTGGTTTGACACCATCTTTATCAGCTACCGGATCGCTGTCAGTTACTCTGTAAGCACCACGGGTAACCCAGATCCATCCTTCTGATCCGATAAACTTAACACCATTGGGCAATTCATTTGACACGATCATGTGTACACCATTTTCATACATCGCTTCGGTGCGGAAGATGCCATGCACATCCCAGAGTCCTTTATAGTTTGGATCATCAGTAGGAAATGCAGCCGTTCCCCATACTTCGATAGGGCCCGAATATTCTGTACCCATTCCCCAATGAGCAGTATCGATATGGTGAGCGCCCCAACCAGTGATCATACCGGCACCGAATTGCTCGCAACGCAACCATCCCGGTCTGCTAAGAATACCCTTTGTTGATGCATCATGTGAGTGAACACGATCTTCGGTATAATAAATATCAGGAGTAGCGCCGAGCCATGCATCATAGTTAAGATTGGAAGGCACATCCATTTTTTCACGACTACCACCACCCGGATCACCAGGAAGACCTACTTCTACGGTTATCAATTTCCCGATACGACCATTGCGAACGAGTTCACATGCCTTCTTGAATTGGGGCCATGGATCGATAGAACGTTGCTGACTTCCCATTTGCAAAATGCGACCGCTTTTCTTTACGGCATTGGCAAGAATACGTCCCTCTTCTACCGTTAATGAAGCAGGTTTTTGTAAATACACATCCTTTCCTGCATTCACTGCATGTACGCCAACGATAGCGTGCTGGTGATCGGGTAAACTAATGTGAACGGCATCGATATCTTTATTGGCTAATACTTCTTTGTAATCATAATACACTTTTATATCCCAGTCTCCCGTCAATCCACCATTGACAGCTGCTGCTCTTGCATAGTTGGCCTTCACAGCAGCAGGACCATTATCAGCACGGTTCTTATCAAGATCACAAACGGCAATGATACGGGCACCACCATAACGCGCGATGCTGGTCATGTCGTGAATGGTAGAGATACGACCGCAACCAATAGATGCCACATTGATGCGATTGCTCGGCGCATT
Organism: Chitinophagaceae bacterium; assembly: GCA_039932855.1. GTDB lineage: Bacteria > Bacteroidota > Bacteroidia > Chitinophagales > Chitinophagaceae > JAJKIP01. The sequence continues at coordinate 7,647 of JBDTPD010000100.1, forward strand.
TTTTCCAAACACACTTGCTGGCACGATAGAAGGAAAAGCCAGCGCCAATGAAGTTCCTAATGCAGCTTTCGATGTATTGCTGAGAAACTCACGGCGACTGACCGTTGATCGTTTATCATCGTTATTCTTTTTCATATTTAGCAATTTTATGTGGTTTTGAATAATTCAGAGTTATGAATTATGAGTTATGAATGTGGCGTGATCAAAAGAACGCTCTGAATATTTCACGCAACATTCATAATCCATAATTCTTAATTCATAATTAAAAAAGAATGTTCACTTAAGGACAGTCGCCTTCGCCGGATTTGCAAAATATTGCCATGCACTTTCTGCTTTATCCTTATCAAATTTGCCATTGAATACAACAAAACGATATTTTAATACATAGGTCTTACCCGGTTCAAGTTCCCAATCCATATCTTTCGTCGGAGCAAAATTGGCAAACATATCTCCGCGTCCATTGGTGTTTAATGTCCAGATGCGCATTGGTTCAGGATAGTTATAGTTAGCCGGATTAGAAAGCATGACCGCACCACCATAATCATTATTCTCTAATGCTCCTTGTACAATACACCATCTTGCTTTGGAACCATCTGTATCTTTTCTTGTTTTTCCTTCGGAGGTCAACACTTCACAATTTTCATTATTCCAGAATCCGGTTGTGCGCCAGCCAAGTCCTGCATAGCGATAAGCAAGGATGTGAAAAGGGCTTTGGGTAGCGCAGGTAAGTTTGGATGTAATATCCATGATGTAATAATCAGCGTTGGTAGCAGGTTTGTATACACGCACTGTCTGTATTTCATTGAGCGCTACTTTCTCTGTGCCATCTTTTTTAAAAACAACATGTTCGTGCAAGGCTTCAAATTCAGAGAAGATTGGTCCATCGGTCTCGGAAATGAATCTGGCAAAACGAACTGTCCCTTTATGATCTTTCAGGTTCCAGAAGTCAACAGTATCTTTTTCAAATAATACATGCGTCCATGGGTTCCATAAACCATAGTGATGATAATGATCCGGCGCTTGTATGCGTGTTAGTTCCTGGCCATGTGGTGTCCAGAGCGGATGAATAAAACCGCTGCGTTTATAATTGGTATCGATGCCAGCAGGAGGATAAACAGTTTTATAATGATAGTTAACCAGTTTCTGATCGCCATTATGTATGGTCGCAGCACCATCCTCTTCCTTTATTGCAATCCTGGCAAAGGCTGAAGGAGTTCCTTTCAGTAATGAAAATGTTTTTACTGATTGCTGATTACCTTTTGTATGCACCAACCAGCTCAGTGTACGTTGTCCATCCTGCTTTACCTGGAAAGGCACAGGGTATGCTTTTTTACCAATCACCTCTACCAATACCAATGAAGATTCTTTTACAGAAGTTACGTCATCAAGATTGATACTGACAGGAACATCAATACCATTGGTAGCGGCAGGCAATTGTACATCGAATGTAGCAATCCTTTGTGTTTGTGCAGATAATTGTTGCATAACTAAAACAAGCAAAGCAAGGGTTATAAGTTTGTGTAGTCTCATAATTAAAAGCGATTTATGGTTTGAGTGTTTCACCCGGGCCGAAATAAGTGTATGGCAATGGCTCACTGCTAACAACTAATTTTTGCAGGACTACCGCCGGACTGATCATCCAGAATTTCAATACATGTTTTCCCTGTTTGAATCCGGCATTTGATGTTGTTTTAATAATAATGGCATTAGCCACCCAGTCTCCCCAGGTGCGTGTATTATTATCATCTTTATTGATACTGATGACCCGTGGCGTTTCATTATCGATAGACACAGCGTATTTCAATCCATCATCGTTATGGAAGTTTAGTGTAGGAGAGAAATATGCCTGCACTTTTACAGAATCAGCCTCGAATGTGTACATGTCATATTCCAGGTGAGGAGTGGCAGCACTAAGTGTTTGTTCAGCAGCTGTTACCGGCATTGTTGTAATTGCCGATCCTGTTCTTCCATGATCAGGTAATACGGTCC
>JBDTPD010000101.1:0-9489 GCA_039932855.1 Chitinophagaceae bacterium
TGATGTAGGAAGATACCGTGACGTTATTCTTCGCTCGCCTGATGTATTTCCACAAGCCGATTATATATTGATCGAGTCAACGTATGGCAGCAGTCTGCATGATGTAGCAGATAGTACCGCTGATCTGTTATTAAAATGGATCAATGATACCTGTTTAAATAAAAAAGGCAAACTTATTTTGCCGGCTTTCAGTGTCGGTCGTACGCAGGAGATATTATTTGCGTTGAATAGTCTTGAACTGAATGGCACATTGCCTGCATTGGATTATTTTGTTGATAGTCCATTGAGTATTGAAGCCACTGAAGTAGTAAAAAGCTATTCACAGTATTTTAATAAAACAATTCAGAAGATATTGCAATCAGACAGTGATCCGTTTGGTTTTAGTGGGTTAAAATATATCAAAACAGTTGAGCAATCCAAGCAACTGAATTATATGGATAAACCAATGGTGATTATCTCTGCGAGTGGTATGGCTGATGCAGGACGTGTTAAGCATCATATCAGTAATAATATTGAGAACAGTAGTAACAGCATTGTTTTTACAGGCTATTGTGAACCGAATTCATTAGGCGGAAGATTGATAGCTGGTGCAACTGAGGTGAGCATCTTCGGAGCCAAGCACCAGGTACACGCAGAGATTGGTTCTATCAGAAGCATGAGCGCTCATGGTGATTATAATGATCTTTCACAATGGCTGGCTTGCCAGGATCCTTCCCAGGTCAAGCAGTTATTTTTAGTACATGGTGAATACGAAGTACAGCAGGAATTTGAGCGCAGACTGATAAAGAAAGGCTTCCCGCATGTGATGATACCGGAGAGGCATTTCGAAATAGGACTTACTTGAGGAAAGCTGTTAGCTATTAGCCATTAGCTTTTAGCTCTATACAACATAGTGTTACTATGTATAAAATCATTTCTGCTTTAAGAGCTAAAAGCTAACGGCTAATAGCTTTTAGTTCTTTCTACAAAAGAAAAAAGCTGCCCTTTCGGACAGCCCTCAAAATCTTTTTGCTTTGGACGGCTAGAGAGTAGAAATAATTTTCAATGGTACATAGATTTTGAATGATGAATTGGTTTTTTTCGGGATTGGATCTGGTTTCTTTGGTTTTACTGGATTACGGTCTTTCCTGGGATTTTTGGATTTGGTCTTTTGGATCTGGATTTTTCTGGTTTTTCCTTGGATTGGTTTTCGGTTTTCTTAGAATCTGGATCTTTAAATTTTCATTGGATATTGTTCTTCGCTCTTGACAATACAAAGATGCTACGGATATCTGCCTATCCATAACTTTTTCGATTACGGGGCATTTATCATCGATTTTTGGAAAAAAATGGTCGATAATCGTTTAAATGACATTTAAACGCTTCAGCACATCTGCTTTATTGGCCTTACTGATGGGAAGTTCTATTCCGTTGATAAAGATGGAGTTATCTCGGATATTGTCCACCTTCCGGATATTCACGATATAGGAGCGGTGGATCTTCATAAAGGTCCCCGGGTTCACCTTTTCCTCCAGGTTCTTGATAGTGTTATGCGTAACGTACTTCTTATCAGCCAGTACAAACTTTACATAGTCGCCCATGCTTTCTATATAAAGAATGTCAGCATTATTCAGTCGCATCTGTTTTGATGTAGATATGATCATCATTATTCTCCTTACGCTTACTATCATCGGGAGTTGTCAGCGAAATTTTATTGATCGCTTCCTGGAAACGCTGGTAAGTGTATGGCTTTTTTAGAAAATCAGTGACATGATATTCAAATGCATTGTAAGCATACTCGGTCTTGGAAGTCGTAAGAATAACTTTGGGGGAATAAACTAATTGATCCAGCAGTGTAAAGCCGTCATCACCGGGCATTTCCACATCGAGGAAAATGAGATCCACGGTGTTTTCATTCAGAAAACTGACTGCTTCTTTCACATTCGTAAAATGGGCCTTTACCTCAATTTCACCACTTTTCTCACAACACTTTTTCAGATAATCAGCCGCTACAATAAGATCCTCAACAATTATGCAGCTAATGCTCATGCCTGGGCTTTATTATAAATAATCAATTTCTGATGGTCCTGTTCAATGACTGTCTTCGCTTCTTTAATCGCTTGCAATAATGCATCACGATCAGCAGCCAGCGGTTCAATGCTTTGACTTGTCTTGCATCGATCCTCAAATTGCTTGCACTGCTGCTCAATATCGGGCATTCCTAAGAAACCAAAAGTGGGTTTTATTTTATGCACCGCTTTTCGGAGAGACTCCGGGTCGGCAGCGGAACGCATCGTTTCAACATCAGCATCCAAATGCGTAAGAGCAGTATTGAAAATTTCCTCAATATACTGATAGTCATTCTCATAGAGACTATTCAGTATCTCCGCATGTATGAGTGGATTGAAATCAAACGAATTAGCAGAGGATTGGTCGGTCATAAAATAGGACACGTAATTTTTCGTTATGTGTAAGTTAATGATTATTTTACTAGAAATCAAAGAGCCAATATTTTATGAAGAAAAGAAGCAATTCCTTCTTCGCAGATATCTATTCCTCTCTGGCTCACGCAGGAGTAAATGATTCTCTACCCGCTGATCAGCGCCCGACCGTTGTCCTGATGAACCAGGTCCTGATGGTCGCAGCACTCATCAACTTCGGAGGACTCATTATTTATTTCGCCAGTGATCTTTACTTCAGCGCCCTTGCCAATCTTCTTACCGGTACTATCTTTTTGCTGGGTATTTACCTTAATCATACCCGCCACTTCAAAGCGGCACGAATTCTTTGTGTAGCTAACGTAAACCTGTACATCATTGTCATCAGTTTTGTCGAAGGCTTTCAAACCGGCGAGTACCTGTTTTATTTTCCTGCTTTTATTTCATTGACCTTTTTAGTAAGAATATATAAAAGCTATAAAGGACTTATTGTTACCTATATCGTCACAGCTCTTGCTGCCTTTGTTTGTATGAGAATGGTACCACACAATACCAGCATGCAATTGATGAATGCAAAAGTAGCCGCAGATATCTTCAACAATCGTCTTATCATGACGGTCCTGCTGACGATCTATATCTCTTACCTTGTATTGAGAGTAAATCGTGCTAATGAAAATCTTATTCTGGAAGAAAAAAAATTCGGCGACTCCATCTTTAATACATCACTCGATGGAGTAGTTATTGTCAACGCATTGACAAATAAAATCACCGATTGTAATCAGCGCATGCTGGAGCTTTTTGATATACCTGCTAAATCACAGATGAGTGGAACAGACCTGGAAGAATGGTTTGATAAAAGCTATCGCGAAAAATTCAAACTCCATGAAGAAAATGGCCAGCAAAACTGGCAAGGTGAAGTAATGGTGACCACAAGAACCAATAAAGAGTTTTATGGGTTTGTCAACGTTGTTTCTTTTATCTATAAAGAAGTAAAATATATCAAGATCAGTATTCTTGATATTACCAATGTAAAAACAGCCGAATTTGAATTGATAAAAGCAAAAGAAAAAGCGGAATCAGCTACAAAAATGAAATCGCGTTTTCTTTCCAATATGAGTCATGAATTGAGAACACCGTTGAATGGAATTATCGGTGCTTCAAATCTTTTATTACAGGAAGATTATCTCGATGATCAGAGAGCTCATTTCGATATATTGAAATATTCGTCTGAACAAATGCTGGTATTGATCAATGATATTCTTGATCATACAAAAATGGAAGCAGGTAAGATGGAACTAGAGCGTATTCCTGTCAACATTAAAAAACTATTGGAAAAAGTCATTGCCCAGTTCGGTAGACAAGTCGAAGCAAAAGGGTTGCAATTTAAAACAGTCATTGATCCTTCACTCGATATTGAACTGGTGACAGACGAAGTAAGATTGCAGCAGGTGTTGGGTAATTTATTATCTAATGCCATCAAGTTTACTAATTATGGTTCTATTACTTTTTCTTCACAAAAAATATTTGCTACCAGTAATAAAGCTACTGTTCAATTTACGGTAGCAGATACTGGTATTGGTATTCCGGAGAAAAAGCAATTGGAAATTTTTGAAAGCTTTGCACAGGCAGATATCAATACAACGCGTAAGTATGGTGGTACAGGATTAGGATTAACGATCACAAAGGATCTGTTGAAAATATTTGATTCTGACCTGGAATTAAAAAGCGAAGAAAAAAAGGGTAGTGCTTTCAGCTTTACACTTCAATTACCGATCAATGAAAGTCGTAAGGTTTATATCGAAGCACGCAAGAGAGATCTTGAAGCATTGCCGGGTGTAAGAGTATTAGTAGCGGAAGATAACCCGGTAAACATGTCCATCGTAAGACGTTTTTTGCAAAAATGGAAGATCACTGTTACAGAAGCTACGAATGGATTAGAGGCGCTTGATTGTTTTAATCATGATAAGTTTGATATTCTGCTGATCGATCTTGATATGCCAGAGATGGATGGCTTAACGGCACTGGAACAGATCCGGCGCATCGATACCAAAATACCCGTAGTGGCATTTACTGCCGCTGTTTATGATAATATTCATACTGATCTGTTACAGAAAGGGTTCAGCGATTTTCTTCATAAGCCTTTCAAGCCCGATGATCTGCACGCCAAAATCTCTACATGGGTTACGGGTATGCGTGCATAATCCTCTACATTATTTCCGGCCCGTTTCATAGTGAAATCAAGTTGATTTTTTCATCACCGAAATCGGTAATTAACCTCTTGTTTTCCAGTGTCTTCTTGGCAATGTTTTAACAAGCATTTTCACATCTCTTTAATAAAGCGGCATGCTTTTTTTACGTTATTATATAGTAAAAGTTAGATCAATCATTTAAAATAAAGGAGCGTGTTTATGAAGAAGAATTGGAAACTAATGAGTGGGTTTGTCGCCTTTGTATTCTTGCTTGCAAGTTGTGCCCCTACGGCTCACGTAGAAAAAGACGATAAAACGGATTTCCGTAGTTACAAGACGTTTGCGTGGATTGAAAAAGATAATAAGAGCGGAAAGAAAGACGCCTCGCGTAATGACCTGACAGAATCAAAAATTCGCCAGGCTGTTAGCAAGGAACTCGAAAAGACAGCGGGATGGAGAGAAGATTCAAGACACCCGGATGTGTTGTTAAGTTATGATGTGTTGGTAGAAAGATCAGTTAAGCAACAATCAGATCCTGTTTATTCTAATGCTTTCTCACGTACGTTCTATAATCCTTATTCGCGCAGGCTCATCAATGTTTATTATCCCTCACGTTTTGTAGGATATGATAGCTATGATGTTCCAAGCAGAGAAGGTACGGTGACGGTTACGATGACAGATGCCAATACAGAGAAAACAGTGTGGCAGGGATGGTCAACTGATGAAGTAGATAATCGACATATGACAACCAAGGAAATCCAAAGTAGTGTAAAAGCCATTTTTAGGAAATTCGATGTTGCGAAAAACTAATTTTTCAAAGGACAGTTTGGACAGTCAGGCTCTTGCTAATTGCAAGGGCCTTTTTTGTTGACAGTCTATCAGTCGGCAGTCAGCAGTCGCATTCAATTTGAGGAGTCTCTTACGCTTTTATTGTTCGCGAATTTATAGTTCACCTTCAACAATCAAGGGACTGCCGACTGCCGACTGAAGACTGCAGACTGCTAATTCCCACGGTTTACCAATAAAACACGGCTGTTCACGTATTTTTTTCGCACTGGTTACTATTCCCGGTTAATTTAGTCTCTTGTTTAAAGCATATTGTTTTTTGTGGTATTAAAGTTTTCTCATGTGAACGTATCAAGGGATTGTATTTACTTTCCCTTCTTTTTTTCTTACTTGGTAAAAAATTTTTCTTGTACATGTGGAGGCGGTTCAACACTTACCGTTTTCCGCATTATATAACAGCCGGGGATAGTTTCTACTATCCCTTTTTCTATTTAGCTCATCAGTAATTATGATGTATTCGTGTCAGGGAGAAAAGGATTGGCGTACTTTTCTTTCAGCCCGCTGAAGAGGTATATATATTGCAGTGATTTTAATCTTGAAGTTTAGGTCTTAATCATGTGTTCCACTTTACCAACCCCGGTTAGTGCCGGGGGTGGTGAGTGGTTCCGAAAAATGAGAAATAAGGAATGAGGAACAATAAATAAGAAAGTAGTAATTTATACTTTTGAATTTCTTCATTACCTGATAGCTTTTCTCATTACTGACATTACTTTCTCATTTCTATTCCTCATTCCTTATTTCTGATTCTTTTCCCGAATTTCTATCACTAATAACGAGGTTTTCGTCTGTCACTAACGCCGGTTCGTGTATAAAATATTTTTCCAGTAAGTGTATCTGTTATCTTGGCTGTGTAAATTTTCTCAAGCAGTTCCGCTTCGGCCTGCCATTTTTATGATGGGCCCCAGGCGGATTTTTCTCCACCATGTTAGTTCTTTGGTTTCTCATAAACGTTGAGCGGCCTGCAGCTATGCAGGCCAATTTTTTTATAGACCAGGCATTGGTAAAATAAAAAAGGGGTCAGAATAAAAATTCAACCCCGCTTTGTAAATCCAATATCCTATGAAAAACCTGTACAAGATTACTGTGAAAACACAGTGCAGGCAATACCCTTTTCGTGTGATTTTAAGCCAAGCTATTAGCTTTTAGGTCTTACCTGTTAGCATTTCAAAAATCAGCGCGTAGGCTAATGGCTAATAGCTAAGAGCTAATAACTCTTCCCTCTCAAGGATTATCCTGATCCGCTTCTGGAGAAATGTCAATTATTTGTAAAAATGAGTATAAATAAATAGTCCTTAATGAGGGAATCACGGTCTAATTACTAGAGACTTAAACAAACATAGAAAACGCACACGCGCTGCAGCATTCGTTGTCAGCCAGTATTGCTATAGTGTTCTGTTTCAATTCTCCTTCAGCCTAATCAAACCTATTCCTAACTGTAAAGCATGTAATGACGATGCAAAACTACTTTTTCATTCGAACAGACAGGCAGTTTGTCAAGATCATGTACAGCGAACTGATCTGCGTAGAATCTTTAGGAAATTTTGTCCGTATCACTACCGACAATGGTAAATACCTGACTCAGTTATCCATCCGGCAACTGGAACAGGTACTACCCAAAGATTCTTTTTATCGTATCAACCGGGGATGTATCATCGCCGTAGACAGAATCATCTCTTTTGATAACAGCCATGTCAAATTAAAAGAGAAAGAAATTCCTTTCGGAGAAACACAGCGAAAATTTTTAATGCAACGCCTCAACATTATCACGAGCGATGTTCGTGAAAAGTTGAAAACATTAAGTATCGATGTAGAAGGTCTGAAAGAACAACAAAACTAATTTGACCTTAGCGAATTTTATTCTGATTAGACAGTCATATAGGGGAAGTTGATGAGCTTCCCCTATACTTAACCAACTATGCGACTGCGAACCGAACAGTTATACAACGAACTGCAAAACGATCTCCGTCTCTGCAAGGATAAGGGACTTCCTTTCCAGGTAGAAACAGAATGTTGCTTCCGTATCAGTGAAGAATACTGGAACCTCTTACGTGATGACATCCGTCAATTTGGTATTCCTTCCATTGCAGATGAAATATTTTTTTTCAAAGAAGTTAAACCCAAGTTTATATCCGAATCAGAATATTACCGGCTGATCAATTACGCCGCTAACTTTTGCCCCGACGATGTTTTTCCGCATGATCAAAAAATATTCTGGGTGCGCCAGTTGAATCGCTTAGATAAGTTCAGATTGCAAAATGAGGATTTCTGTATCTATTATGCTGCCAATCTCACTTCGAAAGATGAGATCTATTTCACCCGTGGCGATATAAATTTTCCTGATTATTCCTTCGATAAAGCGACCAGCGGTTTTGATGATCTTATCGGCCAGTTACTGGCACGACAACGCTATGCGATGTATGCAAGGGATAAATTAAAAGTTTGTTTGCTGAATTTATAAGATAAAAGGAGCAGATCAGAATGCCTTCTGTGCTTTCTGTTTTGGTAAGATATTTTCCTTCGTTATTTTCTTAAGGATGCGTCTTGCCATGTCACTATTAGTTTCGTCATTACCAGTATTGGCAAATGGTTCTGTACGTACTGTACATGCAGCTTCCAGTGTACTCAGATCAAAAACTATACTTTCCCAGAAAAATTCAGGTTCTGCTGAATCATTCGTATTCATGTCAGCCTCCTGTATATTTTTATAGTCCCATATTCTTTTATAATAAAAACTATTGGGATGAATATAGGCTTCACCACGGCGGTGAAAATTCTGTTTCTTCTTTTCAATCAGTGCAACAGTCAACACAGCATCCGTACCATTCCTATATAGCTTCAGATATGTATTTTCCTGTCCGGAATTTCTAAGACCATGCTGACCATATTCAGCCAATGCTGAGAAGGCTTTATAGCCAAGCTGCTCAAGCATCGAGACAAAATTATCTTCTGTCGTTTTCCGTAAAACACTGTCTTTATCGGGGAGAATAGCCACCACCATTATTTTCTTATAGGGAGTGGGGGACACATGATCGGTTTTCCAGGTAGTCACGATCCTTTGCGAACCGCAGCTTCCGAGTAACACCACCATACCGATTGTTAGTGCGAAGTTGATTCCTTTATTGACGAAATTTTTCATTGCAGCAGTTGACCAGCCTTTTCTCCGGAGTTAGAAATATGAAGGCGGTGCAATTTACAACAACTGCAGGCCTAAACAGCAGGGAGGGGCAAAGTTTACAGGTAATGATAACAAAGAGCGAATACCTTTGTTTACAGATAAATAAAAAAGAAATCAACGCAGCTATGGAAGATGTAAAATTCGAGGTAAATGAAATAGGCAGAGGTTCTTTCTCCATTTCAGAAGGAGATAAGCAAATTGGGAAAATGGATATTGGAATTTCCGGCGATCATCTGACGGCCTATCATACAGAAGTGGCTCCTGAAGCGGAAGGCAAAGGGTTAGCAAAAAAATTGCTGGAAGCCATGGTAGCGTATGCCAGGGAGCATAAACTAAAAGTAATTCCGCTGTGTGTATTTGTGCAGGCGCAGTTTAAGCGACATCCTGAGCAATATGCTGATATCTGGGAGAAATAACATCGAACCTGCCTGTCCGCTAGGTAGCCACGGAACAAGGAATTTCGAATTACGAAGTACATCTATTCAAGAAACCCTCTTCAGCCATCTGCCATCCGTCATCAGCTATCCTTCAGCTTCTCACTTTAATAAAATGTATAATGCATTAAGGCTGTGGTAATTAAAAAACGAAAAATTCCTTGTGACTTTTACGAGTTTCATCACTAAAACAAAGAGTTTCAGCAACTTTATCGTTAACGAATTAATTCATCCTGTAATTTTCTTGCGATATCTCTTATTAGAGGATCGATTCAGCAGGAGCCCGCGAAAGTGGGCTTTTGCTTTTTTATAAAGTGGGGAAGGGCTAAAATAAAAAAAGGGGTCAGAATGAAAATTCAACCCCGCTTTTAAAATCCAATATCCTATGAAAAACCAATGCAAGATTAATAGCAAAGATTGGTTTATGC
>JBDTPD010000102.1:0-9480 GCA_039932855.1 Chitinophagaceae bacterium
TGTGGTGCCGGCGGTGCACAGATGTTTAAAGAAGAAGAAAAAGGCACTACGCGTGTAAACTTTGAACGTACCGAAGAAGCCATTGGAACAGGATCCGATTTTATTGCCGCCGCCTGTCCATTTTGTAATACCATGCTGACCGATGGTGTAAAGCATGCAGAAAAAGAAGATAGTGTAAAGGTGATGGATGTGGCGGAGCTGGTAGCGCTTTCTATGGTTGAATAGGTTGAATGTTGAAAGCTTTATCTTAAGCAAGCTGTGTATATATGAGTTGAAAGTTTCGTGATAGTCGAAAAGTTCCATTTCTCAGGCACTTCTTTCAACTATTCAACTTTTAACTTTCAACACCTGCCGGAGAACATCTCAAATGCAAACACCCCTGCACCTCCACTGCTTCGCGGAGTTTACCTTTTGGAACAGGTATTCTTAATTCATCAAAGATCATTCCCTGACGTGTACTTTTTTCATACGTGATCTGTAGTATATTGATCGTCTTATATTCTTTTACTTCAACAGTACGTAATAAGCGGTTGCTATTGCGAAAAGGAATCAACTTGCGGTTCATCATAGCCATACAATCAGTAATCTGCACTTCGGGCAACTTCTTCCCTTTCCATTTGGACCGCCAGTAACAGATATAATTTTTTGTAGCCATAAATATGATTGCGATCAATGCACTGAGTAAGATGGCCGGCATCAATGAAATAGTGCTGGTAAAACGCATGATCATTAATCCAAGCGACGCGATCAGCAAGCATTGTATCAACATACTTAGCTCGCGCTTTTGATGGTCTATCCGCATAAATGCTTCCCATTCAGATACAGAATAATACCAATGTACCAGTATTGCTTTTTCTTCTATCACGGCTAATTCAATTTTCGTGTGTAATTTAGCAGGATGAACCTTGAATATAAATACCTTCTCGACGGTAGTTTTGCCACTGACTCCAAAGTGTGGATATACCAGGCCAGCAGGATTTTTTCTATGAGTGAAGCATTGGAGATAGAGGGAATGCTGAATGAATTTGCTTCGCAATGGAAAAGTCATGGCACACCGGTAAAAGGTGCCGGGCATCTTTTCTTCGGACAGTTTGTTGTATTGATGGCAGATGAATCAGCAACAGGCGTCAGCGGTTGCAGTACCGATAGTTCTGTTCGATTAATAAAAGACATCGAACAACGCTTCAGTGTAAATATGTTTGATCGTACCAGTCTTGCTTTTGTAGTAAAAGATAAGGTGCAGTTATTACCTCTTTCACAACTTCAATATTCGGTGGACAATGAATTCATCACAGAAGACACTTTATACTTCAATAACATGGTGGCAACGAAAGAAGCGTTGGAGAATGAGTGGATTGTACTGTTGAAAAATAGTTGGCTGGCAACAAGACTAACGTCAGTCTGATGAAAATTATGAATTAAGAATTATGAATGTGAACGTGTTTATTGATAATTCTTAATTCATAACTCATAATTTCTTCCCTATCTTCTTCACTGGCTTAATAAAATTATACGCCACACTTAACCGAAAATTTCTCGTGTGGGTCAAACTGAAACTCTCTAAATTAAAATTGGGCCCATAGGTAAATACTCTTCGCTGCTGATTCATAAATGGATCAATAGCATTGAACGTAAATACGAGGCGCTTGCTTAATAATTTCCGCTGCAGACCAATATTCATACTGCTGTTCCATTTTGCATAGCCTTGCGGATTGGCAAAACGGTTGAAGGTAAAACTGCCGGTGACGTTCCAAACATCTTTCGGGATATAAGTAGAAGAGATCGTAGAAGTAAATGAACTTCCATTACGATAGCGATTCACCGCTTTGTCAAATGCACTGTACTGATTGTAGGTATAGCTGGCGCTGGCATTCGCTTTTAATTGTTTAACGATCGTCAATCCACCCCATGCACTAATCTCATATTCTTTACGGCCACTGATATTTTCCCAGGTCAATTGCGTTTTACTATCCGGCAATAATGTTCTTACCCGGCTGAAAATATTACTAACGATATTATATCCTACACCAATATTCATAAAATATAAACGGCGGTTGGAGCCAAATACCAGGTCAAAATTATCAGCAGTAGAGGCTTCGAGTTTTTCATTACCAAAACGGATCGTATAAGGATCAGAGAAATCGATCGTAGGATTCATCTCATTGATATTCGGTCTGCGGATACTGCGACGGTAAGCAAAACTTAAATTATATTTCTCCTGCCATGTTTTACTCAGGTTAGCAAATGGAAGGAATGTGATATAACTATTCTTTGCATCCCGGTTTTCTTTAAATAATTCAAACCAGATATTGGTATTCTCAGCGGCTAAGCCAGCAGTGATGTTGAATTGTGGCACAATCGTTCTTCTCAATGCCAATCTTCCGTTGATAACAGTCTGATGAAACTTGAAATCATTGCTCAGCAAAGGAGATGGCAACCAGCTATTATCCGGTTTTTTTAAATAACTGGCATCAACGGTTATATTGCTGTTGTCACGCAGGTAATAGGCTCCTGTAGATAAAAAGGTTTTATTTCCTTTAAATGGTCTGTCATAACTCACCGTGATATTATATCCATTGCCTTTATCAGTTGTCAATTGCTGTTGTGTAGAATCAGTACCATTCGGTGTATGGTCAGGATTGAAAAATTGCTGGTAAAAATCACGATCATTATCATTTCCTGAAAGATTAGCAGAAGCTACTACGCGGAATGTTTCTCCCGGCAATTTTCCCAGCAATCGATAAGCAAGACTAAGATTCGTGTTGAATACATCGCCTTCGCTGATAATCGTGCGATCGCTGAGCCGATAGAGGTCACCAAAACGATTGATGTTTTTATATTCTGTTATACTTTGATTTTTTGGATCGTTCTGGTTGTATTGCAGTACCATATTTAGTGACTGCGCCTTATTGATATCATAGTCCATATTCACGCGAATGTTAGGACGCATATTTTTATTAAAATTATTGTTGCTGGTATTAAAGAAATTGGAAGAATCAGCATAAATGTTATTCCGGATAGAATATCCATTTCCTTTAAACCGGCTATAACCTGCGCCGGCTGTTGCAGTCAGGGCAAATCCTTTTTTACGATAATTAAAACTTCCGTTAAGACTTGATTCACCACGCGTACCGGCAGATACTGCAATGCGGCCGCTTTTACCCACCTTACCTTTCTTGGTTATGATATTGATCACCCCACCCTGTTCATTTGCATATTGTGGTGGCGGATTGGTCATGATCTCGATCTTTTCAATAGAACTTCCGGGCAATGATTCCAGCAGATCCTGTAATTGTTGCTGATTTAACTGCACGGGTTTATCATCGATCAATATCTTAGGTTCCTTTCCGCGAACCGTTACTTTTCCATCAGCATCTTTAGATACTAATGGTATATTTTGTAAAAGATCGCTGACGTTGCTACCCGCGCTTAGCGGCGATTCAGCTGCATTGAAAGTAATATTGCCATCTTTGGATTGGATCAATGGCTTCTCTGCATACACGATCACTTCCTGCAGATCATCTCCCTGTTTTGGTTTCAGGGTGAGATCGCTGAGATTAAAATCTGAACGATCGCTGCGGAACCAAATACTATCAATAGTCAGGGATTGTAAGCCGGTAAAGGATATTCTTAATTGATAATAGCCATAAGCAATTTGCTGAAAAGAAAAATCGCCATCCTTATCAGTCGCCGTCATCTTTTTTGAAGAGCTATCAGCCAGCGGTACCATGGTCACAGTAGCGCCTATTAACGCTTTATTATTGGCGTCAATGATATTGCCGGTCAGTAATCCCTTATCATTTCCCTGGGAAAAAATGATCGAGCTATAAAAAACAGAAATAATCAGCAGTAATCTTTTCAACTCAATTAGTTATGTGGTTCAAAGATAAGACGCGGATTAAAATATTCTCTTGCTGACATCCTGTCACAAATCCGTGGTTTCGTGTATATTTGCGGTTCTAATTTATTTGAATGCTTGACTTCGTGACAGACA
Organism: Chitinophagaceae bacterium; assembly: GCA_039932855.1. GTDB lineage: Bacteria > Bacteroidota > Bacteroidia > Chitinophagales > Chitinophagaceae > JAJKIP01. The sequence goes on from JBDTPD010000102.1 coordinate 3,995, forward strand.
AAACTATAGAGCCCGAACACCGGGAAAAGCAGGACGAAGGTCGCCAGGGTGAAGCCTATGCACCATTTGCATTGGATCCGACTCAATACAGGAAACGTTTTTATATAGAAAGCTATGGTTGCCAGATGAATTTCGCAGATAGCGAGATCGTTGCTTCTATCCTTAATAAGGAAGGATTCGGCGCTACCCGCAACCTCGAAGAAGCTGATCTGATATTTATCAATACCTGCTCTATCCGTGAAAAAGCGGAAATGACCGTACGCAAGCGCCTGACTGAATTCAGAAAACTGAAAGAGAAAAAAAGAGGCATGCTCGTAGGCATATTAGGTTGTATGGCCGAGCGGTTGAAATCTAAATTGCTTGAAGAAGAGAAACTGGTTGACCTTGTCGTAGGACCAGACGCTTATCGCAGCTTACCTGCATTGGTAGAAGAAGCAGAAGGCGGACAAAAAGCAGTGAATGTATTATTGAGTCGTGATGAAACGTATGCTGACATCTCCCCTATCCGTTTGGATAGTAATGGTGTATCTGCTTTTGTTAGTATCATGCGCGGTTGCAACAATATGTGTTCATTCTGTGTGGTACCATTTACAAGAGGAAGGGAAAGAAGCCGTGATGCAGTAAGTATCGTTAATGAGTGCAGGGATATTTTTGAAAAAGGATATAAAGAAGTGATCTTACTGGGACAGAACGTCGACAGTTATTATTATACGCCTGAAACTCATTCTGAAGGAACGGGCTTTGAAAATACTGCTGCCAATAAGAATGTAACGATCACTTTTGGAGGTTTACTGGAAATGGTCGCGCAGATCTCACCTGAACTTCGCGTTCGTTTTTCTACTTCGCATCCGAAAGATATTACTGATGATGTATTATTTACAATGGCGAAATATGAAAACATCTGTAAGTATATACACCTTCCTGTACAAAGTGGAAATAACAGGATCTTACAATTGATGAACCGCACGTATACCCGCGAATGGTATATGGCAAAGGTTGATCGTATCAAAGAAGTATTACCAGGCTGCGGGATCAGTTCCGATATGATCACCGGTTTTTGTACAGAGACCGAAGAGGATCACCAGGAAACGATGGATATCATGAAGTATAGCCGGTTCGATCTCAGCTATATATTTTTTTACAGTGAACGTCCCGGTACACTGGCACAAAAAAGATACACCGATGATGTACCATTGGATATAAAGAAAAGAAGACTGGCTGAAATTGTTGATCTGCAGAATTTGATCTCTCTGCAAAACAACCAGCTTGAACTTGGTAAAACTTATAAAGTCCTGATCGAAAGCGAAAGCAAACGTAATGCCGATGACTGGATGGCCAGGACCGGTCATAATAAAGTAATCGTATTTCCCAAAGAACAATATGAACTAAAGAAAGGTGATTACGTTATGGTTAAAGTGATAAGTTGTTCGAAGGCTACGTTACACGGTCAAATTATGAATGATGAATTATGAATGCAGAATGGCAATCTTAATAATACGCCACATTTATAATTCATCATTCCAAATTTTAAATTAATAATGGATATTCAATCAATAAAAAACAGATTCGGTATCATCGGCAACTCCCCTGCCTTAAATTATGCCTTGCAGGTGGCGGTGCAGGTGGCGAATACCGATCTTACTGTATTAATTATTGGAGAAAGTGGTGTTGGTAAGGAAGCTTTTTCTCATATCATTCACTCATTATCCAATCGCAAACACAATCCTTTCATCGCTGTTAACTGCGGCGCAATACCCGAAGGCACGATCGATTCAGAATTATTCGGTCACGAAAAAGGTTCCTTCACAGGCGCTGTCGACAGCCGCAAGGGGTATTTTGAAACGGTAAATGGGGGGACTATTTTCCTCGATGAGATCGGTGAGTTACCACTTGGCACACAAGCACGTTTGTTGCGGGTATTGGAAGCCGGAGAATTCATTCGCGTTGGTTCCAGTAAAACACAAAAGACAGATGTAAGAGTGATTGCTGCAACTAATAAAGATTTGTTTCAACTGGTACAACAGGGAAAATTCCGCGAGGATCTGTATTATCGTCTTAGCACGGTACCGATCCGTGTATCTTCATTGCGCGATCGTAAAGAAGATATTCATATCCTCTTCAGAAAATTCGCAACAGATTTTGCTGATAAATACAAAACCAGCCCGGTACAGTTGGATGAGGACGCAAAAAACATGTTAATTAACTACCCATGGCCCGGCAATGTAAGAGAATTGAAGAATATTGCAGAGCAGGTATCGGTATTGGCAAGCGACAAACAGATCACAGGAAACGAATTGACTAAATACCTGCAACCTTATTCAAGTAACAGGTTACCGGTATTAGCAAATAATAATGGATTGAGCGGAAGTGATGGTCAGAATTTTGCCAACGAAAGAGAGATCTTATACAAGCTTTTCTTTGATATGAAGAAAGATGTAACGGAATTGAAGCGAATGTTCCTGGATGTAATACAAAATACCGGAAGTAATAACATCGCTAAAGATCCTGCTTTCTTTAATGAGTTGAAAGAATTGAAGACGAATGACAATATCAACCTGCTGATGCAACCATCAATGCAAACAAATACGCAAACGGCGCCGATGAGCATAGGCATGAATGGCGATATTCACGAACATGAGGAGGTAGAAGAGAGTCTGAACATCATGGACAAAGAAAAAGAGCTGATCATAAAAGCGCTGAAGAAACATAAGGGAAAAAGAAAGGATGCGGCATTAGACCTGGGTATCAGCGAAAGAACACTTTACAGAAAGTTGAAAGAATATGATATTGATGAATAAGAAACAAAATACGAATTACGAAATAAGAAGTACGAAGAAGAAGTCTGTTGCTATGCGACACGTACTTCGTATTTCATACTTCGTATTTATAGCGGGATTACTTTCTCTTCTAACATTCAGCCATAGCAGTTGCAACATTTACAAATTCCACGATTACTCGTTCCCTGATTCTATCAAAACAGTAAAAGTGAATATTTTCGAGAATAAGGCCACCTATGTAAATCCGCAATTGAGTCCGCGATTGGCGGATCGGTTAAGGCAGAAAATCACCAGCCAGACCAGGATGAACCAAACTAACAGTGATAAAGCTGATTGGATCATCGATGGCACCATTACCAATTATTCTTTCACCACTTCAGGTGTCACCAGCAGTCCTACTACCGGCAAACAAGAATCAACTGACCGGTTGACCGTTGGCGTACATATCAAAATACTTGATCAGCGAGCCAATACAACGAAGGAGAATGATGTCAGCCGGAGTTTTGAGTTCTCTGCCTCACAATCTATTCAACAAGCCGAAGCTGCACTCTTCGATGATATACTCCGTGGGATAACGGATGATATTTTCAATAAGATTTTTTCTACATGGTAAGCGAACAAGTACGAAGTATGAAATACGAAGTACGCGATTCTGAGAATTGAAAATTTCTTCAACTATCGGAAACCCGTACTTTGTATTTCGTACTTCGTATTTCATATTTGCGCTTCATACTTTTCATTAACTTGCGGCCATGAACGCGATCAACGAATTAGTCAGATCAACCATTGATAAAAATACCCTGCAGGAATGCAGTGTCGATGAATTGCAGCAACTGACGCAACAGTATCCTTATTTTGGCCCTGCACAATTCCTGCTCGCAAAAAAATTGAAAGAAGAGGGTTCTTCTTTATACGAACAACAAAGCCAGCGCGCGATTCTTTATTTCCAGGATCATTTATGGTTTAATTATTTATCCGGAGATAATCATGCATCAGCGGCTATTGTGACTGCAAAACCAATGGAAGCGACAATTGCCGCAGAACCGGTTATTGTAAAAGAAGTTTATCTAAAAGAAGAAATAAAAGAGCAACCAGTAACAGAAGAAAAGATAGCCGAACCTGCCGCTTTTATTGAAACACCTGCACAGGAAGAGGAAGAGATTACAGAAGAAATAATAAATGAGCCGGTAGCTGAACCTGTTATCGAATCAGTGCCGGAAGCCAGGGAAGAACCGCAAGTTGTTGTTGAAGTACCTGAAGAGCCGGTTCTTGAAGAGGTCATTGCTCCATTAGTATCAAATGAATTGGTCACTACTATAAACGAACAGCCAGCAAACGAACCAACAAAAAATATTTCAGGTACCACCTTGCCGGGTTTTAAAATACAGGCAATGGATAAATCAGCAGCTGCGCTCACCTTCGAGCCTTATCACACGGTCGATTATTTTGCTTCGCTGGGTATCAAATTCCGTGAGGAAGAGAAACCAAAGGATCGCTTTGGCCAGCAACTTAAAAGCTTTACTCAATGGTTGAAAGCCATCAAAAAACTACCTGAAGGGGAAATCGCCAATGCTGCCGTACCGGCTGACGATAAGAAAGTTACGCAGCTGGCCGAACATTCTATTGAAAACCAGAATGTGGTCACTGAAGCTATGGCTGAAGTATGGGAAAAACAGGGAAATGCGCCCAAAGCCATTGATACCTACCGCAAATTAAGTTTGCTCAATCCCGCTAAAAGCTCTTATTTTGCAGCCAAAATTGACCATTTAAAGAATTTGTGACATGCTTATTTTATTCGTGATATTGATCATTATTGCAGCGTTTGTTCTTGGCCTGATCGTATTGATCCAGAATCCAAAAGGCGGCGGCCTCTCCAGCAGTTTTGGTGGCTTTAGTACTCAGTTGATGGGTGTAAAACAAACAACCGATGTTCTTGAAAAAGGAACCTGGGTATTTGCGGCTATCATTGCTGTGCTTTGCCTGACTTCTACTTTTTTTATTAAAGGTGGGTCATCGGTTACTGCCGGAGAACAACCACGTAACAATCCGACAGGTGCCAGCGTACCAGCTGGACAACCTCCTGTGCCGAATCCCAATACCAGTACTACGATTCCGAAATAATAACCTGCAAAAGACGTTATAATAAAAGAGCCCTGTCAAAGACAGGGTTTTTTATTTATCTTGTTTATACTATGAAAAAAAAGATAATCCTGTCGGCATCGGTTATTGTATTGGCAGTGGTTTTATTTTTTGCCTGGAAAATATATGGCCCTGCTGTTCATTTAGAAGATAAAGAATCTTCCTACCTCTATATAAAGACCGGCTCTTCTGCCGCAGATGTCAAGCAACAATTAACTGAAAAAAAATTTCTATCCGGTACCACCTGGTTCAGCATGGCATCATCATTATTGAAATATAATACCGTTAAACCAGGTCGTTATAAAGTAACAAGCGGCATGAGTGTATTGAACCTGGTCAGGATGTTAAAGAATGGAAGTCAGACAGCTGTTAATCTTGTTATTACCAAACTCAGAACAAAAGAATCACTGGCGCAAAAACTGGGAAATAATTTTATTATTTATGGTGGTTTAATTAGCTAACTATAGCAATTGACGGTTTTTCATTAAAATCTTTAATCCAACCGTTTTATTTTGTAAAGTTGCATTTACTTCAGTATTTTTTGTAAAAACCAATTGTGCGTAACCTTCC
>JBDTPD010000103.1:0-9471 GCA_039932855.1 Chitinophagaceae bacterium
CTTCAAAATGTAACCTGAATATAAAAGCTGAAGGAAAAAATGAACATCATAAGATTGAGGCTATTTTTAAAGCCTTCGCAAAAGCCATTAAGATGGCAGTAAAACGGGATATAGATAATATGGTACTCCCGAGCACAAAGGGAATTTTATAATAGAAATACGCAAACATACAACAGGCAATGGGTCGGTATATATTGTAAACGATTGCGGTGCTATATCCACCGCCCGAATGCGTACGTACATAAAAGTAAACCATTAGTTCCTGTATAAACAGTAACAAACAGTATGGAGCAAAAATAGTAAGCTGCCTGCTTTTTAAAGGCTTCAGATTTATTAAAACTGACACGGCACATAAAAACAGGCAGCCTAAATAACTAAAATAAAGAATCATCGATGTTAAGGTATTAAACCCCCGTCATTAAACGGAGCAATTGTTTTACCTCCGCCAGTACCTTTGCCTGGATCATCAGGCTTCATGGCAGGCTGTCCGTTTTTGTACGGCCATACGATAACGCTCATTTTTCCGGCTCTGGAATCGCCGCTTGGGTAGACGCCCAGACAGATTCTGTACTCATCTGTGTACTGCATGTTTTCATTCATAAATTTCAGCACTTCGCCGGTTGGGAAGGTGATCGCGCGGGTCTGGTTGTTCATGTCCACCCCGAGACTGGTCATGTAATTAAGATACTGCTGAATCATTTCGTTAGCCTGGCTAACAGGGATTTGATTTGCCATACGTGAAAAGATTTAGGTGATTGTAATAATTCCAAGATAGTGACAGTCAGTGTATTAATATATAGCTAATCAAAAAATGGGTTATTAAACGGTCAAAAGGGAGCGTTAAAAAACGGTAGCCAAAAAGCTAAAAACGGGTTGCAAAAAAACGCAAACAGAACGACCTTTATAGCTGGGGTCATGTAAAACCCTTAACCATTAAACTGTATCATTCCTGAGCTTTCTGAATCGATCGCTCGACCTACCGTTGACAATCTCTTGTAAACGGTGGGTTTTTTTTCGCCGTTCGGTAATTTCCATACCACCGCAAAACAATTAATAGCTATCCTCACTTTTTTTTCTGTTAACTGGCAACCTGATGTATACGACTATTAGATCGATAGGGTACCTGGCAGGTGAAAACACGGTATAGATTGGGCGAATTCTACATTGGATGATATTTCTCATCTGATTAATTTTCCAAAATATTTCACAGCTACTTTCATGTAGGGTATTACGCTAATCAATATTTAATTGAGTTAAATAATAAGAATATGGCGAAAGACAATTGGATGCAACGAAACTTTTCGAAAAGAAAACTTATCAAAAAGAATGAGAATAAGATCTCTTACGTGCAGATCATCGGATTTATCATGGTTGCTATGGGTATTGTTTATATGACTATTTACCGGATGATCACTGATACTTCTGCAGAAGGTATGGCCATTTCCTTTTTTGTTATCATGCTCGGAATGTCTTTTGCTTTCCCCTCATTACTCGAGGGACGTGATAAGGAAGTAAGCACTATGCGGATCGTAGTGTTTATGATGGTCAATGTGATTTGTCTTTTATTAATAAAAATAGGATGGGCCGCAGATATTCATTCGCTCGGGCAAATAGGTCTTGATCAATACTGGATGGGCGTTATTGCTTTTATCTTCGGTGCCAAAGCCACACAAAGTTATTTTGAAAGTAAGCTGGCTGCTCCGCCACCTCCAAAAGACCAGGATAATAATTCTCCTTCCGATTCAAATTCAGTTGTATTGAGTGGATATCAAAATGCTCAATTAGCTATTGATGCGAATCCTGATATTAAAGCCAGACATTCCAATATTGTAAAAATAATTCCTTCCTATTGTATGGACGGAGAGGCCCGTATTTCCTGCGTGGACATTTGCATTTCAGATAATAATAAAAAAGGAATTCCCTCTTTTTTATCTTATAAACTTGCTGACGGATCTATTGCGCAAATTAAAACAAGAGTAATCTCCAATTTCGGAAATGCAAAACCCCATATAGGACGTGGCGATTTTATTGCAAACGATAATTCACGTCTTTTCCTTGGAACGGTTTGTTGCATTTTAGACGTACATCAGTCAGATGAACTCTATTTACTCACCTGTAATCATGTAATGACTGGTGGCGATTTTGCTGACCCCGGAACTGTTGGGGATAAGGCGGTCGAATTACTGTTCAACCAAAATTTCGTTGATGTAGGAACCTGGCAATATGGGAAAATGGATGATAAAGTTGATGCAGCAATTGTAAGGATTGAAAATACGGATAGAGTTTTTTCTAATGATATTCATAGGGATATTTATAACGTTTCGGAAAAAGATTGCAGTGTAACGAAGATTGAGTTAGTAGGAGCATTTACCGGTACCACTCGTGCATATATCATACATATAAATCAGCCTATTCCTATTGATTATTCAAATAAAACAGTAGAAGTGCATGATCTGATTACATTATCCATAACCCGCAATGATTCTAATTTTACTCCTCCTACACAAGAAGGTGATTCTGGTGCGCTGGTTTATCATGCAGAAACGAGGCAACCTATCGGTATGGTAGTAGGAGCCAATTCACACTTCACATTTGTGATTCCTATGAAGACAATCTTTAAAGCTTTTCCTGATTTGAAATGTAAAATACATAACAACTAAACCTTACTGTCATGAAATGTGTTAATTCAGCTTCTGTATATTCTATCGTTCTTTTTTTTACATGCTGTTTTCTTTGTTCAAATAAAATACTCGCGCAGACGGGCAGCCCGGTGCTTGATGCTCCTAATCTTGCAAAAGCTATAGATGATCTTAGAAATACACCTTCTGCGACCAACGCTCAAAAGGTACTGGACTATGTAAATGCAAATTCAACTAACCCATTTGATTCCTATCAGCAAATGCTTACTGATTTGCCAGCTGATAATTACATAAAAAAGGAATTAGCTTCTTTGAATTTAACACGCTTAAGAATCGATTCAATACTGCCATCTGATAAAAGTGTGCCGGATATCAGTGTAACCCCACAAGGCGGAGGCATCAGTCTTCTGGACGTTGCCGGTACTTTTATTGCTAATAGATTTAAACAAGAAATGGAAATAGCATTTCTTGAAAAATTTCGTGACTGGTTAAAAGGAACAGGTAAAGTAAGTGTCGCCTTAAATACCCTTTTTCCTACAACTGCAAAAGTCCTGTTGCAGAATGATCCTTATCAATACACAACTTTTCTTGAGACATTAAAAGAATCTTTGAATAAAGACGTAAATAATCTACAAAACAATATTGCCGTTTACCTGGGAAGAGATCCTTTTGACTTAAGGAGTAAACCCTATTATTTCCCTGCTCTGCTTGTATATGATAATCTATTGCTGATCACTAGTGGTCAATCACCTGTAACAGTATTGAATCAATTGAGCTCCGATACGTTGATGACAAAAATCAATCAGCAATCGGTTCAATCTATAGTACAAATGATTTCATTATTTTCTCACACATTAACTAATCCCGCAAAGCCTACAGAATGGCTGGATATAAACACTGTTAAAAACAGCCTGTCAAAAACACGAAATATTGAATTGTTCTTTGGGATCTTAATGTTAAAACCTGCTGAATTGCGATCAATAAAAATAGGAGCGAAAAATCTCTATGAAATAGTTGCAATCAACAATACAAAACTTGATAAAATAGCAACATGGGTCAAACAGGTAAATGAAAAATTAGTGGCTTTGTCTGAAAGCTTTAAGCTGATCAGTAGAAATATATCTACGGGTAATGATGTAACCGGCGCCCAGGTATTGTCAGCTGGTAATACTTTGGCAAATTCATTTAATGCATTCGCGGGATTTCCATTCGCGGATTTCGGTATTGACGCAGGTACAATATCTACTACACAAACAACGATGACGGAGATAATGGCTACCATTAAGTTAATGAACGATATTCTGACTGATTTGAAGGATAAAAATTATGGCCTTGCTCTGACAAAGGTTATTGACCTGATGACTGTTTTCAAAAGTGATCTGAAAGTAATTGATGCAGTTAAGAAATATGGAAACTTTGCAGTATCAGTCGCCAAGTCAAAAGATAAAAATGAAATGCTTGCCGCACTGGACGCAGCTGCATTGCCAGTTGGTAGTTATAGGATCAAAAGAAATTCTTTTTCCAATATATCCCTTAACTCTTATGCAGGTATCGCAGGAGGCTTTCAGCATTTTTCATCGACCGTTCCAAGCAGTGTTAAAAAGACAAATGGAGTTGTAGGATTTACGGCACCCGTGGGACTTGCTTTTAGTTGGGGCCATAGGAAAAAAGTCGATAAAGATTCACTTTCCGGAAGCTCAAGCACACTTTTTATTTCTGTTATAGACCTTGGAGCTGTTACCGCATTTCGTCTTACACACGACTCAACAGAAACACTGCCTGACTTGAAACTGAAAAATGTATTAGCCCCAGGAATATTTTATGTATATGGAATTAAAAAACTTCCAATATCAGTTGGTGCAGGAGTTCAGTATGGGCCACAGCTGAGAAGTATTAAAGATAATGCTGCGGTTATTCTGCCATCAGCATGGTCAGCCAGGATTTTTGTAGCAGTAGATATTCCTTTCTTTAGTTTTTTCACCAGAACAGAAAGAAAGAATACGTCTGACAAGGAAATCCAGTAAAGAAATATTGAGTTACACTTTATGCCTTATCAACCATGACAGAACCCCAACGTCAGCAACGCAACGCATCACGGTTACTTGAACTATATCCGACATTCCGCGATCGTATCAGCAAAGTAATTACCGATCTCGAAGCTATGGGTGTGCGACCGCGTATACAGGATGCTTACAGAAGTCCCGAAGATCAGTTGATCGCTTTCAACAGCGGACATTCAAAATTGAAATTTGGTTTTCATAATGTCACAGGTGCGCATGGCGAGAAAGAAAGCCTGGCAGTTGATATGCTCGATGATGACCATCCATTGAGTTTGTCCAAAAGTTATTTACTTAAACTGGCTTTTGTCAGTGAAAAAAATGGATTGGTTACTGGTATTCGATGGGGCATTGCGCCAAAATTAATCATTGGTATCAATGCAGCCATCGCTGTGCAAAATTGGGACGCACCAGTAAAAGTGGGTTGGGATCCGAGTCATATACAACCAACAGATGTTACTGTAACGGGAGCAAAGAATGGCAAACGACCCTTATAAAAACAAACAAGCTGTATGGAAAAAATAACCGATGCAGATGTACAGGAGTTTATAAAAAAATCAGGGGTGGAAAATGTCCTGATTGACTTAAAGAAAAAAATTGCGGACAGAGAATTCAAAAGCGGAGAGAAGTTTATTGTCTCTGATGTATATGACAAGGATAATCATCAGTATGTGGATCTTGTGCAGGAGGGCGGAGGTGTATGGGGTATAGCCTTGCTTGGATATACATATGTGCTGGAGAAAATGGGTATTCGGTTTTTTAGTTTGGCTGGTACAAGTGCCGGGGCTATCAATACTATTCTACTGGCAGCAACAAAAAATAAAGAAGAAGAAAAGACAGAAGATATCATCAAACAATTCCTGGAATTGGATATGTTTAGTTTTGTAGATGGTAAAAAGAATGATAGTCGCCTTACCTCTTCGATAAAAAACCTGATTCAGAAATTTATTCTCCGCAAAAATTACCTCGCAAAACTTAAGAAGAGTATTCTTACATTCTTAGGAGCAATGGCTTTCTTTTCACTGGCTACTTTTATTGCCGGAATTTTTGTTCCTAATATTTTTATAAAGTGGATAGCAATGGCCGCCTTATTATTCTGGATAATAGCAACGATTATTTTGCTGTTATTAAATCACCGGATAAAGCATATCGCAAAAACCGGGTATGGACTCAATAAAGGAGATGCTTTTCATAAGTGGATATCAGGATGTCTTGAAAAAAATAATGTCAAAACTCTTGACGACCTGAAAGCAAAATTTTCAAGAGTTCCGGATAGCTTATTGGTACATCGTGATAAACAGAGGGATGAGAATACTGTAGGCAATGTTACTCCGCCGAATAATCCAATGCTTACAATTATTTCAAGTGATATCACTACCGGGAATAAAATTGAATTCCCCCGTATGTGGGATCTGTATTGGAGTGAAAAATCAAAAGTCAACCCGGCTGATTTCGTTCGTGCCAGTATGTCGATCCCGGTATTTTTCGAAACTTATACGATCAGAGTGTCAAAGAATATAAATAAGCCGGAAGATAAATGGAAGAATCATCTGAACTGGACCGGTAAAATTCCTCATGAAGTACGTTTCGTAGATGGCGGCGCACTTTCTAATTTTCCAATCAATGTTTTTTATAATCCCAAATATATTATACCACGGATGCCTACGCTGGGGATAAGGCTTGGAGATAGCAAGGAACAAACAACGAACAAATTGAAAAACATATTTGAATATGTCGGCGCTATCATCTCTACCCTGCGAAGCAGTACCGATAAAGATTTTATCAATAAAAATAAAGCGTTTACACTGGCGGTGACAGAAGTAAACCTGAAAGGGCATTCCTGGCTGAACTTCTTTATGAAGGATGAAGAAAAGCGGGTCATATTCCGCAAAGGGGCCGATGAAGCTGCTAAATTCTTAGAAGAATTTAAATGGGAAGATTATAAGAAACAACGTTTCGATAACAATACCTTTCTCGAGTGTCAGAGGGATCAGCCCAATAACTGGTAAATAGGGTCATCTTTCACGTTTCATTACGTGTAAATTCAGTTACTTCGCAGTCGATAAACTGCTCCCGGCGAATGCATAAACTTGACTGGTATATACTGAAGAGATTTTTAGTGACTTTTTTCTTTTGCATGATGTTATTTATGGTCGTTGCCGTGGCCGTTGACAGCAGTGAAAAGGCGGATGACTTCGTAAAGACCGGTCTTAGCACTGTCCAGATCATCAAACAATATTATTTTGGATTTGTACCCTTTATATGGGGATTGCTTTTTCCTCTCTTTGTTTTTATCGCCGTTATCTTTTTTACCAGTCGTATGGCTACCCGCTCCGAGATCATTGCCATACTCGCCAGTGGTACCAGCTACAATCGTATGTTGCGACCTTACTTCATAGGTGGTTTATTACTTGCCGTGGCACTTTGGTTTGGCATCCGCTACCTGATACCGAAAGCAAATGGGATCCGCAGTGATTTTCAGACGAATTACATTGACAAGAATGATCCCACCAAGCATAATAACGATCCTGCCTGCCGTGATTGTTATTATCGCCGCCTTGATTCAGTCACGTATGTTGGTATAAGGGATTACGATACCGCTACGATGGGAGCTTCTCATTTTTTTATGGAGAAAGTAAAAGATGATAAGGTTGTATATAATCTGCACGCCAATGGCATCAAGTGGGATCCGCCTACTAAAAAATGGAAGCTTACCAATGTGGTCGAGCGTAGAGTTGATAGTATGCGGGAAGTCACTACTGTTTCTCCGACAATGACATTGAATATAGGATTGAAACCGGAAGAACTTCGAAAAGATGAATATCTCAAGGACAGGCTCAGCACCCCGGCACTGGTAGCGTTTATTCAACGGGAAGAATTAAGGGCCACTGAAGGATTAAATGGATTGAAAGTAGAGCGATACAGACGCACGGCCACGCCATTTGCTGTGCTATTACTTACGATCATCGGTACCGTTATCGCCAGTAGAAAAACGAGAGGTGGAAGTGGTATGCACCTCGCTATTGGCATTATCATCGCCGCATTGTTTATTGTATCAGACAGGTTCTCTACAGTGTTTGCTACCAAGGGTAGTTTCCCTCCATTACTTGCCGCCTGGCTGCCTAATATCGTATTCTCTATTGTAGCTTTCTGGATGTATAAAAAAACGCCTAAGTAAAACGCGGATAAGGGAGATGTAATGTGGATTTCGCGGAATATGATTTTATGTTCCGGCATGTCTGTTTTGTGTAATTACTATATTATTAATTCTGGACTGATATTTCCCACTTGCCACTAGCTATCCGCTCCACCCCTTTACACCTCGGTAACGATTGCATGATTTGTCTAACATAGTTGCCCGTTTTTTTGCTGCGGCACACTTCATTAACTACCTTTAGCCTTCTCCAAAAAGGAAGAATTTCTTAAACAGATTTCATGGAATCATTAAAAGAAAAGTTCAAGGCAAAAGCCGAGCTGCTCGCAACAGAAATAAAAGGTATCCTCAAGGAACATGGTAATAAAGTGATCGGACAGGTGCAGTTGGCACAGGTATATCAGGGTATGCGCGGTATGACAGGATTGGTCACAGAAACTTCTTTGCTTGATGCGCAGGAAGGGATCAGGTTCAGGGGGTATACGATTCCGGAACTGCGACAAAAGTTGCCAAAGGCACCTGGTGGTACAGAGCCATTGCCTGAAGGATTGTTTTACCTGATGCTTATTGGTGAATTGCCTACGGAGAAAGATGTAGAAGAAGTGACATCCATCTTACAGCGGCGTAGTCATGTGCCTACTCACGTGTTTCATACTATCGAAGCATTGCCGATCAATACACACCCGATGACGCAGTTTGTGGTAGGTGTAATGGCATTGCAGACAGAGAGCCAGTTTGCAAAAAAATATGCAGACGGCCTGAATAAAAAAGATTACTGGGAAGCGGTGTTTGAAGATTCAATGGATCTGATCGCCAGGTTGCCACGTGTTGCATCCTATATCTATCGTCGTAAATATAAATTTGGGGAGCATATTCAGCCAAACGGGTTACTCGATTGGGCTGGCAACTTTGCTCACATGCTCGGATATGAAGATGAAAAGTTTAAAAAACTAATGCGTCTTTATCTTTCTATCCATGCCGATCATGAAGGCGGAAACGTATCTGCCCATGCTACTCACCTTGTAGGATCTGCCTTAGCTGATCCTTATCTTTCTTTCGCAGCCGGTATGAATGGATTGGCTGGTCCGCTTCACGGATTAGCGAATCAGGAAGTGATCAAATGGATCTTTGAAATGCAGAAAGAATTGGGCACTGAAACGCCTGATGGAAAACAAATAGAAGAATACGTAAAGAAAACATTGAGCGAAGGAAAAGTAGTGCCGGGTTATGGTCACGCTGTTCTTCGGCAGACTGATCCACGCTTCACTGCGCAAATGGAATTTGGGAAACAATACATGCCGGATGATCCATTGGTGAATACTGTGTGGAAAATATATGAGGTGGTACCACCAATCTTACAATCACTTGGTAAGATTAAAAATCCATGGCCAAATGTGGATGCACATAGCGGTGCATTGCTGTTACATTTTGGAATGAAAGAATATGAATATTATACAGTGCTTTTTGGTGTTAGCCGCGCATTGGGTGTACTCGCCAGCCTTTGCTGGGATCGGGCACTCGGGTATGCATTAGAAAGGCCTAAGTCTATCACCACTGACCAGGTAAAAAAATGGCTCAATGGTGAGGCTGAAATATGGGGAGATTAAACCTCACTTTTAAG
>JBDTPD010000104.1:0-9355 GCA_039932855.1 Chitinophagaceae bacterium
GTTCACCTTTACACTTTAAAGAATAAAAATAATGTAACGGCAGAGTTTACCAACTATGGTGCCCGCCTTGTGAGCCTGATGGTTCCTGACAAGAGTGGCAACATGGTAGATGTAGTACTCGGTCATGATAGCCTCGGTGGTTATGCTAAGCCAGGTGAATCTTTTTTCGGAACAACCATCGGTCGCTATGGCAACCGTATCGGCAAAGCGAAATTTGTATTGGATGGCAAAACCTATACACTGGATGCCAACAATGGTGGTAACTCATTACATGGTGGCCGCCAGGGATTTCATACCAAAGTTTGGGAAGCTGCACAAAAAGATTCTCAGACGATCGTGTTTACTTATTTATCTAAAGATGGTGATGCCGGTTACCCGGGTAACCTCAATGCAAAGGTTACTTTCACCCTTACTAATGATAATGCATTGCAGATCGACTATGAAGCAACAACAGATGCAAATACTGTCGTGAATCTTACTAACCACACCTACTTCAACCTGAATGGCGCTGGTAGCGGTACCATCAATGATCATGAATTAATGATCGATGCAGATAATATCACACCGGTTGATGCAGGATTAATTCCTACCGGTAAAATGATGAAAGTAGAAGGCACTCCATTTGACTTCCGCAAGCCAATGACTATTGGCAGTCGCATCGACAGCGCCAATGAACAGTTGACATTTGGTAAAGGCTACGATCACAACTACGTACTCAACGGGGCCAATGGTACCTTAAAAACCGTTTGTACCGTGAAAGGAGATAAAACTGGAATTACAATGGATGTATCTACCGATCAGCCAGGCCTGCAATTCTATACTGGTAATTTCCTTGACGGATCAGAGATCGGCAAAGGTGGAAAAGCATACGGTCATCGTACTGCGCTTTGTTTAGAGACGCAACATTATCCTGATTCACCTAATCAACCATCGTTCCCGACAACTGAACTGAAACCTGGTCAGACGTATAAGACTACTTCGGTGTATAAGTTTCATTAAGATGTTTTGAGAGTTGGGAGTTGAAAGTTGAAGGGTTGAAGGGTTGAAACGGAACAGGTTTATATTCTTTATCTATCACTATCTTTTTTAGATCAATAAAAGAAAACTATGCGTAAGCTGCTATTCATGTTACTGGCTATATTAATGAGCTGGTCTGTAATTCATTCTCAGACCACAGTTAATGTAGCGATCAACGGGGCAAATCCTACTATTGTCATCAGCAAACATATCTATGGTCATTTTGCAGAACATCTTGGCCGTTGTGTCTATGATGGTTTTTGGGTAAGTGATACCTCTACCGTTGAAAGAAAAGATCGTATCAGGATGGACGTAGTAAATGCATTGAAGAAAATAAAAGTGCCAAATCTTCGCTGGCCCGGTGGCTGCTATGCAGATGAATATCATTGGAGAGATGGTATTGGTGAACGTTCACAACGTCCAAAGACAGTGAATACACATTGGGGAATGATCACCGAGGATAACAGTTTTGGTACACAGGAATTTCTTGAACTCTGTAATCTTATCGGCTGTGAACCATATATCGCTGGTAACGTAGGATCAGGTACGCCACAGGAAATGGAAAGCTGGATCGAATATTTAAATTACAATGGTACAAGCACCATGGCTGATCTGCGTCGCAAGAATGGTCATCCTGCTCCATACAATGTAAGTCTGTGGGGTGTAGGAAATGAAACATGGGGATGCGGAGGAAACATGACTGCTGAGACATACGCGAACATTTATAAACGCTATGCTACTTACTGCAAGAATTATCCTGGTTCATCTATTAAGAAAATTGTGAGTGGCGCCAACGGGGATGATTACAATTGGACAGAGACTTGTATGAAGATGATCCCACTGAATCAAATGTGGGGTATCACGCTGCATTATTATACAATACCAACAGGGAATTGGAGTAATAAAGGATCTGCTACACAATTTGATGAAGCAGAATATTTCAGCACGATGCGTAATTGTTTGCATATAGAAGAACTCGTTACCCGTAATGAAGGGATCATGAATCGTTACGATCCGCAAAAAAGAGTAGCGTTATTGGTTGATGAATGGGGCGTTTGGACAAATTCTGAACCTGGTACAAATGGTTCTTTCCTTTATCAGCAAAATAGTATGCGCGATGCATTGATCGCAGGTACTACGCTGAATATTTTTAATAACCACAGTGAGCGTGTACGTGGTGCTAACCTGGCACAGGCGATCAATGTATTGCAATCATTGATACTGACGCAGGGAAATAAGATGTTGCTGACACCAACGTATCATGTATTCGATCTGTATAAAGTACACCAGGATGCAAAGTTGTTGCCGATCATGTTCCAGAGTCCTGATTATGCAAACGGGACACAAAAAATTCCTTCGGTAAATATTTCCGCGTCGAAAGATTCAGCGGGTACGGTTCATATTTCATTGGTGAACCTGGATCCGTCAAAAGATATTACTATTAAGACTGCATTGAATGATATCAGTTGGAAAACGGTGACTGGCCAGGTATTGACCTCTGCTAAATTCACTGATATAAATACATTTGAAAAACCAGATGCGGTAAAACCAGCCGTATTTAAAGGGGCAAAAAAAGAGGGAGATAATTTGGTAGTAGTGTTACCAAAGTTGTCGATAGTAGTGTTGGAGTTAAAATAATTGAGTAATTCAAAATTAAAAAGTCAAAAGTCAAAATATCAGCCTGATATTTTGACTTTTGACTTTTTAATTTTGAATTGCTCTTACAGCTTCCGGGTTTTTCCTTTTCTTTCTTTAACGTTACAGGTAAAATAAATTTTCCCGGTGACATAGGTAGAATCTAATGTATCTCCGCTTCTTTCATAAAATCGATTAGAGGTGTATGTCAGGTATCCGGTCAATTGCTGATCTGGTTTGTAGGTTGGCAATTTATCCAATAGCAGGTATTGATATTTACTAAAGGCAATTGCATGGCTGGAAAATGCTGTGTCCTGCAAATTTGATTTATAAGGTTTCACATCATCAGTATACATAAAAAAATCTGACAGGAAAGTATCTTTATGCAATGCTATTTCAAACCCAGCTCCTCCAAAAAATCCTATTACCATTTGTACAAATAGGGAATCGTTTGTTGTGCTACAATTGCAAGGCATCGGCATCCCAGTGGTAAGGCTTTTTTCTCCGTCATAGATCCTGTGATTAGAATCGGAATCCATGAAGACCCTGCTGCGATTATTTCTAAAATCTGTAATAAATTTATTCGCCCCCGCATCTTCTTTAAATTCTTTATCAGTACCGGAAAATATACTATCAGTTCCCTTCTCCAGCTCATTATATGTATTAAAAGCATTCAGATCCGGGATCTCGCCAACTACAAATGTTTTATTGAATGTTTTCCCATCATCCTTTCTCACCGTCTTGCAGGTGATAAAAATAAAGACAGTGAGAATGATCAGTAAGAGATTCTTTTTTGCCATATTGATACGTCCGTTATAAATTAATTCTGACAGATAAAGCCGGATAGGAATGATAAGATAATACCTGCGGTTGAAACGGTGCTATTCTTTCCATTTTAAAATTTGCCGTCATAGCCTTTGCTTTTTTCTTATTGCGACTGGATGCAATAAATAAGGGGATACTGCTAATTGCAGATACTGCTCCAATAACACCAACAATTCCTAATGTAGCTGCATCATCAAAGGATCTATCACCTGAACTGCCGATAATGACGGCGGTCCCGATCAATACGCCACCACCGATCAATAGAATCCGGCCAGCGGTGCGCTGATTTTTACTTTTAAGTAAATAGTCTTCCTTCGTTAATGAAGACTTTGTTTGCTGAGAGAAAGAAGTAATGGTCACAAGAAAACATACGATAATAAAGATGACTTTTTTCATAACATAAATTTTTATATTAAAAAATTGGTGTCTGACAAGTCGGTTATGCGTAAACTATTTTTTTCTTCTGTATTCAATAAAATTTACAACCTTACGCTGACCATTCATCAAAAAAATCCCCACAACAATCTTCGCTGCCGGAGAAATGAAATTAGACATGGATGACTTTGTTATGCCATAGGTCATTTTGTTTTGAATGATATAGAGATACAATTGCCGGCAGAAATCCGGTATTGCGTATACAGTCATGAGGCCGCCAATTACAATAACTGCTATACTTAATATAGTCGAACGATGAGCATTTAATGGAATAGTATCTGTATCAAATCCTTTGTCGAGTTTTAATTGATCAATAATTAGTTCTGATTTAAAGATCAGGTAATAGCCCACAAACCAGTAAACGATCATGAGCGCCAACTCACTTAAAAGATACCATATTCCAACAGTTCTTGATTCCGGGTTTGTAAGAAATATCACTGTGTTTAAAAGATCTGCTACTGCTGTAATGAAATCTTTTAGAAAAAACAGACCCAATATTTTCAATATAATATTAAACAGGTTTCGCGGACTCATATAAATTAAATTCAGGTGGTTGAAAGAAATATATGCAAGGTTAGTAAGCTACTTTCGTCGAAACAGTTTCAGAGCGAAGGTCGGAGATTGACCCGGAATGGCACCTCGAAATGTTCATGCGAATTTCCCAAAATCAATTCAGCCGTCTTTGCACCCATCATTTCAAAATCGGTAGAGATAGTGGTAATTCCATTCAGGATGATTTTCTTTAATGGCGTTTCATTGTAAGAAATAACACCCACATGTTTTCCTACTTTCATTTTTGTCGCCAGTATTTTCTCGATCAGTATCACCAGGTCATTCTCCATTAAATTAATATACACTTCGCCTTCTTTGATCGGTTCAATGCTGACATCGTGTACTAATTTATAATTGAATGCATATTGATTGCAGAATCTATAAAATCCTTTGAGTATTTCTTTTGGGTGATAAGTATACTCAGGAAAAATGATCTTGATGGTATGATATTTACTCAACCGTTCCAGCGATTGTTCGAGGGCATTGTAAATATCTTTTTCAAAATTTTCATACACGGCAGCGTATTCGCCTTTTACACCTGGTACCAGTTTGTCTAATAATATTAACTTTTCCTTTGGTATCTGGTTGATCACATCATAGGCGGCTTCACCGCCATCGAGGAAGTGAGGAATGATCACATAGTGGGTATAATCATTCTTATTATTCTGGATCAGCCGTTTGAAAAAGTCAAATTCATTATTATATATATAGAAGTCGATCGAAGCGCGATCAAGCAATGATTCTACAATAGCGTCATAAAGAATTTTCTTGTGCGGGCTCAATTTGTTGAATAAGAGAAATATCTTCAGGTGACGATTCAGTTCCGCTGTTTTTACAAAATATCCTTTACCCGGTACCGATCCAAGGATGCCGATTTTTTTTAAATAACGATATCCTTTTTCTGCCGTATCTCTTGAAATCTCGAATTCAAAACTTAGTTCATTGATCGAAGGCAATAATTCATCTTTTTGCAGTTTACCTTCACTGATTGCTTTAATAACGGAATTCGCCAATTGAAGATATTTTGGCGTAGCCGAAAAATAATCGATAACAATATGTTGAAAGAGGCTGTTCTTTTTCATTCCAGGCAATTATAGCAATCCGGAAAATTAGCGATTAAACTACAATTATAAAGAGGAATTATGAATTGAGAATTATGAATTATGAATGTGGCGTAGTGTTAGTTGCAGGAATTTTACGCAACATTCATAATTCATAATTCTCAATTCATAATTCAGTTCCGATTAATGACAGACAGCATGATAGTCCATGACGGGTTAAAAGCTATATGTCATATTTTTACGAGCTTTAAGATAGTTTTTTTGCTGGCCATACTGAAAATAATTGTTTCATGGGAGTCATACTAGGCGTTATTTTTCATTTTATAGGCGGATTCGCCTCGGGCAGTTTTTACATGCCCTACAAGAAAGTCAAAAAATGGCATTGGGAAAGCTACTGGATCATCGGTGGTTTATTTTCCTGGCTCATCGTTCCGCCACTCGCGGCATGGTTGACTGTTCCCGGTTTCGCTGAGATCATCCGCAACACACCGATGGATACCATTAAGTACGTCTTATTATTTGGTGTGCTATGGGGATTTGGTGGATTGACATACGGACTTGGTGTTCGTTACCTTGGTATGTCGCTTGGTAATTCTGTAGTACTTGGATTTTGTTCCGCTTTTGGCGCATTGGTTCCTTCCATCTATTACAATTTTTATCCGGAAGCAGGAAAGACCACGCTGCATGATCTGCTCACGACTACCTGGGGACAGGTGGTACTGGTTGGTGTGATCGTTTGTTTGATTGGTATATATATATGTGGTCGCGCCGGGGTGATGAAAGAAAAAGAACTATCAGATGCAGATAAGAAAAAATCAGTGGCAGAGTTTAACCTCGTTAAAGGGTTGATCGTCGCTATTTTTTCCGGTATCATGAGCGCCTGTTTCAATTTTGGTATAGAGGCCGGTAAACCAATGGCTGCTGCTGCAGTGAATGCAGGAATGAACCCATTGTACCAGAATAATGTTATTTATGTCGTCTTACTGTGGGGCGGGTTGACCACGAACTTTGTCTGGTGCATGATCCTGAATATAAAGAACAGAACTTTTGGTGATTATACAGATAAGAGCACGCCGCTGGCAAAAAATTATATGCTGGCAGCATTAGCCGGAACAACCTGGTTTCTTCAATTCTTTTTTTATGGAATGGGAGAAAGTAAATTAGGAAACGGTGCCAGCTCATGGATACTTCACATGGCCTTTATCATTTTAGTGGCCAATATGTGGGGTATGGTTTTGAAAGAATGGAAAGGAGTTAGTAAGAATACAAAAACAACTATCACAGTCGGGATCATTACTATTATTCTCTCTGTGTGTTTGGTAGGTTATGGTAACTCCATCAAATAAATCTTTATCAATGTTTTAAACTATCGCTATGTCGTCAGTTGCCACCGTGAAATTCAAACATGTAAGTTATCTCTGGGACGAGGCCAAAGCAGCTGCACTTGCCGGAGATGAAGTCGCTCTATTGATCTACCGGTCCAATTTGCTGGGCGCCGATCTGCGCCTCACTAATTATGGAGGAGGAAATACATCTGCTAAAGTAACTGCCAGCGATCCGCTGACAGGTGAACAAACTGAAGTAATGTGGGTCAAAGGATCAGGAGGTGATTTGGGTACACTTAAAAAAGAAGGTCTTGCTGCTTTGTATGTCGACCGGCTCCGTAAACTGAAAAATGTTTATCGCGGGTTGGAGTTTGAAGACGAAATGGTTGAATTATTCAATCATTGCATCTTTGATCTTTCATCCAAAGCGCCATCGATCGATACACCATTGCATGGTTTCTTACCATTCAAACATATTGATCATCTTCATCCCGATGCAGCCATTGCTATTGCTGCTGCAAAAAATGGTGAACAGATCACCAAAGAATTATTCAATGGACAAATTGGTTGGGTTCCCTGGCAACGTCCTGGTTTTGATCTTGGATTGAAACTGCAGGAATGTCTCGAAGAAAATCCCGGTATCCGCGGCATCATGCTCGGATCACATGGATTATTTACCTGGGGTGATACAGCTTATGAAAGTTATATCAACACTCTCGAAGTCATCGAGCGTTGTGCCGAATACATTGAAACGAATACGAAGAAACAAAAGAACATCTTTGGTGGTGAGAAACTTAAGTCGCCGGAAAGAAAAAAAAGATTGGAGCAGGCAGCTGCTATTGCACCGTTGCTCAGGGGTCTTTGTTCTTCACAGATCCATATGATCGGTCATTTCACCGATGATGAACGTGTATTGCAGTTTATCAATTCAAAGGACCTCAACCGCCTGGCGGAAATGGGTACCAGTTGCCCGGATCATTTTCTTCGTACAAAAATTTCTCCGCTCGTCTTATCATTGACGCCTGATGCTGATCTTACTGATCAGATCCCTATCAGGGATACCTTACAAAAACAATTTGTCGCTTACCGCGACATGTATGCTGAGTATTATAAAACATGCAAGCATGCAAATAGTCCGAAGATGCGTGACCCGAATCCGGTAGTGATCCTTTATCCCGGTATTGGTATGTTCACCTTTGCAAAGGACAAACAGACAGCAAGAGTTTCTTCAGAGTTTTATGTCAATGCCATCAATGTGATGCGCGGCGCTGAAGCGATCTCTACATATACGTCATTACCAAGACAGGAAGCATTTAATATTGAATACTGGTTATTGGAAGAAGCAAAGTTGCAACGTATGCCAAAGCCAAAAGCATTGTCTGGTAAAATTGCATTGGTCACTGGTAGTGCCGGTGGTATTGGTAAGGCTATCGCCAAAAAATTTGCTACCGAAGGCGCTTGTGTCATCATCAGTGATAATGATACCACGCGTTTGAAGGATGCAGATAGTGAATTCCACAGTAAACTGGGTAGTGATGGATTTATATCGGGTAAACTCGATGTAACCAGCGCTGCTGATATAAAGAACATCTATGATGCTGCCGCGATTGCTTTTGGCGGCGTAGATATATTAGTTAACTGCGCTGGTCTTTCCGTTTCCAAACCATTGGAAGAACATACTGAAGCAGACTGGGATCTTTTATATGATGTATTGGTAAAAGGTCAGTTCCTATTAACAAAAGCAGTGGTAGAAGTATTACGCAAGCAGAATACCGGTGGTGATATTCTGAATATTGTTAGTAAGAATGCATTATTATCCGGGCCAAACAATGCGGGCTATGGTTCTGCCAAAGCCGCGCAACTCCATCTCAGTCGTTTGAATGCAGCTGAGTTGGGTAAGGATAAAATTCGTGTGAATGTGGTCAATCCGGATGCAGTGATTGTAGAAAGTAAAATATGGGAAGGTGCATGGGCAGAAGGTCGTGCAAAAGCGTATGGCGTATCGGTAGAAGAATTACCGGCCTACTATGCAAAACGTACATTGCTCAATGAGGTCATTCTTCCTGAAGATATCGCCAATGCATGCTTTGCATTTGTCGGTGGACTGCTTAATAAATCTACAGGTAATGTATTGAATGTAGATGGAGGAGTGGCGACAGCGTTTGTCAGATAGCCTCGTAAACCTATAAGGTTCGATAATTTTGTTTCCTCATTTATCATAATTTAAAACCTTATAGGTCTTATGAAGAGAGTTGCATTTAAAATGAAACTGAATCCCGGGCAGGAAGCAGAATATAAAAAAAGGCATGATGAGCTTTGGCCCGACCTGGAAAAATTATTGAAGGACACAGGTGTCCAGGAATATTCCATCTTTCTTGATGCAGAAACAAACAGTCTTTTCGGTGTATTAAAAATAAAAGATGAGCTGTTGCTGGAAAATCTTCCTTCGCAGCCGGTTATGAAACGCTGGTGGGCCCATATGAAAGATATCATGGAAAGCAATCC
>JBDTPD010000105.1:0-9321 GCA_039932855.1 Chitinophagaceae bacterium
TTACTTTTTTTCAACTCTTCTTCCACTCTTGCTCTCTCTATCTCCGTCTTTCTTTTTTTCAGTGCCGCATCTATCGCTGTAGGAAGACGGATCAGGCGATCCTTTAAAATATAATCGTCAGCACCGGCTTTGATGATACCAGCAGCAAATTCCTCAGAGACAGTTCCGGTAACGAGAATAAAAGGAATATACAATGATCGTCCGCGTGTAATACGTAATGCTTCCGACGCATCAAACTGCGGTAATGAATTATCAGAGACAATAACATCAGGCTTGTACTCATCGAGGGCACGAACAAAAGTTTCCTTATTCATGACCAGGTGAAATTCATTACCATCTGCTTCTTTCCGCAGCAATCGCTGAATGATCTCTGCATCCAATGGATTGTCTTCTATCAATAATATTTTTATACCACTCGTCATTATATGATCACAAAGGTGATTGATTCAGCAACAACCAATAAAACCCAAGGTTCCTGATAGCCGTTGCAAAGCCTTCAAAATTGACGGGCTTTACAATATAACTATTGGCACCGAGGTCATAACATTTCTGGATATCCGGATTTTCTTTGGAAGAAGTAAGAATAACAACCGGTATAGATCTCGTACGTGAATCGGCTTTTATCCGTTGCAATACTTCGATACCATTGATCTTTGGCATCTGAATATCCAGCAGAATGACCTTAGGAGAATAAAGTATATCTCTTGTCTCGGAGTATTTACCGGTAGCAAATAAAAAATCTAATGCTTCTTCTCCATCATGTACATGGATAAGATTATTCGCCATCCGGTGTTTATTTAATTCACGAATGGTGAGTTCAGCATCATTCGGTGTATCTTCTACCAGGAGTATTTCTACAGAATTAGGATTCATAAATAATAATTAATCGTTGACAGGTCTATTTTTAATTAACGGGAATAGAAAAATAAAAGTTTGCTCCTTCATTCACTTTTGCGTTGGCCCATACGTTACCACCATGTTTACTAACAATCTTTTCTACCAGCGCCAGCCCTACTCCGGTACCTTCAAATTCCTGTTCACTATGTAGCCGCTGAAATACTTTGAAAAGTTTGTTACTGTATTGTTCATCAAAACCTACGCCATTATCTTTTACAAAAAACACGACTGAATCTCCTTCGGCGTAAGATCCTATTTCAATGTGTGGTTGTGTTACTTTACCTGTATACTTCACAGCATTTGAAATAAGATTGATCCAGACCTGGCGGAGTGTATTGATATCTACTTTAGCTTCTGGCAGAGGATGGATGACCCATTCTACCCTATCTCCATTTGGCTGTTGCCTTACTTCTTCCACAATCTCATTCACCATTACCTGTATATCTGTGTCGGTCTTTAGCATATCCTGGCGACCCATACGCGAAAACGTAAGCAGATCATCTATGAGATGACCCATTTTCAATGTATTGGACTTAATAATACCCGTCAACCTATTCGCTTCTGCATCAAGTTTGCTGGTATATTCATCCTCCAGAATGGCTGTAAATCCAACAATACCGCGCAGCGGCGCACGAAGGTCATGCGATACCGAATACGTAAAAGCTTCCATTTCGGCATTTGATTTTTTCAAATCATTTTCCAATTTTTTGCGAAGCGTAATATCCCGGAGTGATGTAGAAACAAGCACCCCTTCATTTGTTTGTATGGGAGAAAGGCTGATCTCTACCGGAAAGATGGATCCATTTCTTTTCTTTGCATTCAATTCTACATTGGCTGAAGCGGCGACTCCATGTACATGACCATTTACATTCACGGAAGATTTTCCAGGAAGACCAGTGGGGATCAGCAATTCTACAGGCTTACCAATCATATCGGCATTATTATAACCAAATAATCTTTCAGTTTGTTGATTGGTCAGTTGAATAATTCCTTTGGCATTAACAATAAGCGTAGCGTCCGGCGCTGCATCTAATAATGATTTGAATCTTTCCTCATTCAGACGGCGACGTTTCAGATCAGCTTGAGTAGAATAAATAATAACTATACTCAGGATAAAAACAGCGGAGATAACACTGTATAAAACAATGTTCAGATTTTTAACGGTTAGCTGATTGGCTTTTCGTCGAACATTCAGCAATACAATTAACCGTTGTCTTAAATCATCACTAAGAGACCGTATTTTATCAGTATAGAATTTATCGGAACCAGTCAGCACAAGTAATGTAGCTTCTCCCACTCCTTTTTGTTCACGGGTGGTCACCATCTCTTGCGAAAACGTCGTTCTTTTATTAATATAATATGAAAGAGAATCTCTGATCAATCGGTGTGACACGCTATCCTGTATAAGATTGAGAAGTGTAGAAAGTTCCTGTTTTAATTTTATCTCTGACCGTTTAAGCGGTTCAAGAAATTGATGTTGCCCGGTAATAACAAATCCGCGGGCACCTGTTTCATTATCCAGTACAGACAAGATCAATTGCTCTGAATGCAAACGAATTTCTTCAGTTCTGGCAACTGTATCGGCTGTATCTCCTACCTGTTGGGATTGACGAATAGAGATAAATAACACCATGGCAATAACCAGGGCGATTACAATAATGGCGAGGCTCATTACTTTATTCGTAACATACTTCATCAGGGCAAAAATTGGTCTTGGAATTCTCGAGTCATCGGATATGGGATCAGGCTGTAAAGTGGATAAGGTAGTAAAAAGAATTCAATCAATGAGTAAACAATTATCTTTTTTGATAATGTTGACTTAAAATAATTGTTCTGAGGAGGCAGTAAGTGTTTTTAATTAAAAAATTGTCTGAACTGGGATTTTGGGGATAAATGGCAGTGACAGGAAACTGATAAGAAATTTATTAGCTTAATTGACTAAAAACAATCATAATTCTTAATTCATCATTATCCCAAAAAATCCCAAACATCAAATAAATCCCGGTTCAGACATTCTTCTTAAACGCCCTATACGCACTAATAAAATGTATCAATAAAACAACGCCCCAGATAACAGTCGGATAAACCGGCCATGCATAAATGCTCATACCGCCATTAGCAAACCATATCAACCAGAAAAAACCATTGATAAGCAGGTAGGTGGTGAGGTGAGCACGAAATGATTTGAACGCATTTATTTCATGCACAATTTCAGAATCTTGTTGCTTGATTATGGCAATGTGTTTTTATACAGAAATGGCAGCCAAAAAAATGCCACGCTGCACCATAAGGGCGTAAGGAGGCGGAATTTCCCCATGACAGGTTGAAGGTTGGACGGTGAAGGTTGAAAGAGTTTACAGCAGGTGGCCTCTGATATATTAACTGGCCCTGCTTGATGTTTTTCAACATTCAACGCCAACTTTCAACCTGTCTCCAACCTTCAACTCATTCTGAATAAAAAACATTATCTTAAAGTACCCTCTTACCAAACCAAAACCTACATGTCATCACCTACTGGCACTTTGCTTGTTGCGGCACCCGTATTACAAGCCGAACGTATTGAGATCATCGACGCCCTCCGTGGCTTTGCCATTCTTGGTATTTTATTAATGAACATACCAGGTTTTAGCTTACCGGATCCTGTTGGGTATGATCCATCAGTGCTTAATGAATACGGCACTATCAATTTCAAAGTCTGGCATTTTGTTGAATGGTTCCCTGAAGGCACTCAACGCGCTATCTTCTCGATGCTCTTTGGAGCAGGTATTATCTTATTTACAACGCGGCAGGAGAAAAAATTGGATGGGGTAAAACCGGCAGACTATTTTATCCGGCGTCAGCTTTGGCTAATGGTATTCGGTATTATCGATGTATACCTGTTGTTATGGTGGGGAGATATACTCTTTGATTATGCCTGTTATGGATTGATCATGTTTGCCTTTCGGAAAATGTCACCAAAAGCATTATTCATAGGTAGCGCTGTTTGTTTGCTGTTAATGATAGGAAGAGAAAACCGTGAATTGTACCAGGATAAAAAAGTTATTCAAAAAGGTGAGCTTGTACAAGCCATCGATACTACTAAAGTAAAACTAACAGCATTACAAATCGCTGATCTCAGCGCGATGAATGATTTCAAGGAAATTTCTTCGCCAGAAAAGAAAGCGAAAAAACTGGAATCTTCTATCCGGAAAACAACCAGCAGTTACGGCGAATTGTACGAATACCGGACAGATGTATATGTTCATCACCTTGTAAAATATCTCTACATGCAGGCATGGGATGTATTAGTGTTTATGTTTTTGGGAATGGCACTTTTTAAAACAGGTGTGTTGACCGGGCAAGTATCATCCAAAATTTATTGGATCATGGCTATCCTGGGGCTGGGATTAGGATTAACCGTTTCTTATTTACGAATGCAACCAGAGATCCAGTATAAATTTAATTGGTTCGAGATTGCAAAGCATACACAGTTTGAGAAATATACGCTGTCCCGCTTTTTGCGATCAATCGGCATCTTTGCATCGATCATGTTACTATATAAATCCGGCTGGTTCAAATGGCTGTTTGCATTGATGCGACCAGTCGGACAAATGGCATTCAGTAATTATCTCACCCAATCATTGATCTGTGGCCTTATATTTTATGGAATTGGTTTTGGAGAATATGGAAAGCTACAACGGGTGCAGGTGTACTATATTGTTGGCGTTATATGGATCGTGCAAATTATCTGGAGCAATATATGGCTGCGTTATTTTTATTTCGGTCCGTTTGAATGGTGCTGGCGCAGTCTGACTTATTGGAAGAAACAGCCTTTCAAAAAAAGCTATTAGCCATTAGCTTTTAGCCCTTAATATAGAAATGATTAAATTTAGAGAAAGTAAATAATTCAAGTCTAATAGCTAACAGCTTCTCTCTACTTCACTCCATTCTCTGGGTTCCATGATCCCTGCAACTTCCGGATATAAATGATCTGACCGGTATGATAAGCATTGTGTGTGCTGATATGGGAAATGATGTTATACCAGTCCTGTAATTTTTTTTCATCAGCTTTTTCAATCGCTTTTTCCCATGCTGTTAATACACTATCCAGTCGCTGAACGGTCGCTTTCCAGTTAGTCGCATCAAAACTATTGAAGGTTTCATTATTGTCACCACTGAACGAAGGAGGCTTTTGCCCATTGAACTTTTCCAGTTGCTGCAGGTCCCAAAACACGAGATGGTTGGTAAGCATACCGATAGAATGGTTACCGCTGCTGTCTCGCCAGCTTGCTTGTTGTGGTGTCAGACCTTCGATAGCTGTATTCACCGGCACAAACCAATCTTTCACATTGTGAGTTGTGCGTAATTGTTCCAGTAAAATACTTTTCGTAGTCGGTGCCGTTGTTTTTTGAGAAAATGACAAGGCTGATAAGAAAAGGCAGGTTAATAAAAGATACAATTTCATAACAGATATTTAAAGATTTGGAAATTTTTAAATTGGGAAATTTCCTGACAAGTTAGAGAGTTCTTTTGATAAGCAAATATCTGCTAAAGATAAACCCAATTGATTTTGAATTTTCGACCTAAGAAAATTTCTCAATTTCCCTCCCGATATATATCGGGACAAAATTTCAAAATACCCCTTATGTCAGATGTACGATGTACGACTATTCTATATTTGATTTTTTGTCAGGATGGCGTACATCGTACATCTGACATCGTACATCGCATTATAAAAGATACACAACCAAGCTTCTCGCGCCGTGTGCGCCAATAACAAGGCTCTGTTCTATATCCGCTGTCTTTGATGGACCAGCGATGAAAGCACCAAACCCTTCGCTGAATGTATCGACCTGTTGGTAGGCATGATGCATGGTTGCCACAATATTTTTCTTTTCTACTAATAAAACTAAATGCTGGCAAATAAACGGAAGCAATCTATTAAGCATATTACTTTCGGCAACCCATACTGACCCGTTTTCAGCTACGCCAATTATTCCTTTGGTAAAAAATGTATCGACAGCAGCAAGCTGATGAGCCGTTGCTTCTGCTAATGTTTGATCAATCGTTCCCAGTTCGGGAATAGCATTTACCATAACTTTTCCCTGCTGGGTTCCTGTTGCCATTTCTTCCTTTACTGATTGCAGATCAGGGATAGAAATAACTTTGCCACCAATACTTTCAAGTACAGTAGTAAATTGTTTGATCACATCATCATAAGCAATGACAGCGCTGATATCAACAACAGGCAATAGTTTTGATGACGGTTGATTAGCCGCCACTGCTTTTAATATATCTTCTCTGGCGCTCATGATTTCTTATTCTTAATATACCAATCCCTGAAACTTTTCGCAGGCGCTTTAGGCATTTCACGTTGCTTATACCAGGGATTTAATTTATTGCGAAATAGAAAAGGCATTTTTCTCATTATCCATCTCCCCATCTTTCCGGAAAAACGATAGAGACCCGGTCTCGATAAAATAAATGCCATTCCTTTCATCCCTGCTTTTTTTACTGTTGCTACATGTCCCTCTGCAGAAATCTCCTGCCTCCATTTCCATAGCTGGTCATGTATATCGATTTTCACCGGGCATACATTACTGCACGAACCACACAAGGTAGATGCGAAAGGCAGATCCGCATTCTCCTTCATATTTAAGTTTGGATTCAATATCGCACCGATCGGACCAGCTACTGTGCTATGATAACTATGACCGCCACTTCTTCTATAAACAGGACAGGTATTAAAACAGGCGGCGCAACGAATACACTTCAATGAATTCTTAAAATCAGCTCTTCCTAATTGTTTTGTCCTTCCATTATCAACAATCACAAGATGCATCTGCTGACCGGGACGTGGCTTATGAAAATGACTGGAGTAAGTAGTGATAGGTTGACCAGTAGCACTTCTTGCCAGTAAGCGTAGAAATATGGAAAGGTGTTCAGCTTTAGGAATAATTTTTTCGATACCCATACATGCTATATGTACTGCTGCTGCATGCGCACCCATATCTGCATTGCCTTCATTGGTACAAACAACAAATCCTCCTGTTTCTGCCACCGCAAAGTTTACACCTGTTAATGACAACTGACTTTCAATAAATTTATTTCTCAAATGTTGTCTTGCCGCTTCCGCTAAATATTGCGGATCGTTATTTCCTTTTTCTGTATGGAGAAATTCATGGAAGGTTTCACTGACATCCTGTTTTTTTAAATGAATAGCCGGCAATACAATATGACTTGGCGGTTCATGTCTCAATTGCACAATACGTTCGCCGAGATCTGTATCTACTACTTCGATACCATGTTCCATTAAGAATGGATTGAGATGACATTCTTCCGTGAGCATGGATTTGCTTTTCACCATTCTCTTAACATTATGCCCGCGTGCGATCTCCAGGATAATATCATTATGCTCCTTTGCATCCTGTGCCCAATGCACGGTAATGCCATTGGCGGTAGCATTTTTTTCAAATTCAATTAAATAGTTACTGAGATTGGAAAGTGTATGATCTTTTATATCTGATGCCCATTGGCGCAGTTGTTCCCACTCAGGAATGCCATGGACTGATTTATCTCTTTTAGTTCTGATGAACCACAATGTTTCGTCATGCCAGTCTGTTCGTGGTTCATCTTTAATAAATGCTTCGGCTGCTTTTGCGTGATCCTGTGTTTTCATGCGAGCTGGCTGTTTAAGATCTCCGCGATATGAATCGTTTTGACGTTACTCCCCTGCCTTTTTAAAATCCCTTCGAGATGCATGAGGCAACTGGTATCAATACCGGTTATATATTCTACTTCGTTTGCATTATGCTCAGTAATCCTATCCTTACCCATCTTTACACTAACAGCTTCTTCAAACACGCAGAAGGTACCACCGAAGCCGCAACATTCATCCGGACGAACAGGAAGAGTAAGCTGTAATCCTTTTACCATACTCAATAATTGTTCGGGCTTGGAAAAAGATGGTGCGACTAACTCAGTCATCGAAGACACATGTAACCCACGCTGACCATGACAACTGATATGCAGACCTACTTTATGCGGAAAAGATGCTTCAATATTTTTTACTTTCAATATGTCGGTTAAAAATTCGGTGAGTTCATAAATATGCGATCGTATAAAAGATGCTTGTTGCTTATTTTTATCATGCAGGTGTTCTTTTATATGCAATACACAACTGCCCGAAGAAGAAACGATATAATCGACGTCGGTAAAATTTTTTACAAAATTGGCATCGCATCCTTTTGATAAACTGGCAAACCCGCTATTGGCCATTGGTTGCCCGCAGCAGGTTTGATTTAATGGGAACACCACTTCGCAACCTAATTTTTCCAATATCTGTAAAGTTGCAACAGCTACCTGCGGATAAAACTGATCTATATAACAGGGAACAAATAATCCTACACGCATTTTCCGGTATTTATTTCAGGAAGAAAAAAAGGGAGCCATAAAGATATGATTCGTAGCGGTGAAAAAGATGATAAATTAATGAAGCATTAGATACACAAAGTAATGAATGAGGTTCTTTAGCCGTCCTGCCGTGTCCTGAAAAAACAGCATTCCTTTTTACTATAGTTTACAAAAAAGCCCCTGATCAATCAAGGGCCTATTTATAAAAGAATGTTTCCTTATTTATTCAAACATATAAGACATCCAGCTTTTACCCTCGTAATTTCTGAAATCAACGATTTTTGTTTCTTCATCGATCACGAGATAATTCTCTTCCCCGGGATCTTCACCTTGCATATAATAGCGTTTTTCCCCATCGACTGTTTTCAATTTTACCCACTCTATCCCGCTCCCACCGTCGATAAATGATCTGCCAATCAGTATTTTTGATTGATCATTGTTTACATAGAATAATTCCGTTTTGCTTTTGGAAATATCTTCAATAAAATAACCGATCAGTTGTTTATGATCGATCGTATCAAGCGTTACAGGTCTCAGACTATCAGCCATACCTTTCGTCATGCCGATCAGGTAAAATTTTACAGGATTACCATCTGCATCCTTATCCGTTTCACATTCCGGGCATTCAGGTAAATAAGCAACAGAGGCCCATGCATTTGATTGAGAGAATGTTTTTATATCAAAGAAACAAACAAGTTTTTCTTTCCAGTTGTTTTCTACTTTCAGCTTACGCACCACTTCAATGAGTGATGCCTTATCATACCTGTCATTGATGGTAAGCCGGTAATCTAACTGATCACGCGATGGTTTTTTTTGTGTAACCGTATAATTGATGTCGACAGGTTTTGTATTTTCTGCACCAGAAATTGTGGATTTTTCTTCTGCTTTTGAGGTATCGGTAGCTACTGCGATGATGCCGATGATAGTAAAGGCAATCAATCCGTAGCCCACATATTTAAAGGCCTTTTTCATATGGTATGGACTTATGGTTTAATGAGCGTTTAACTTCAACACTCTTGGTTTATTGGTTGC
>JBDTPD010000106.1:0-9316 GCA_039932855.1 Chitinophagaceae bacterium
TGGCAGACAAATAATATATTTAACGGACTTGCAGCTGGTTCATATAATATACTCATTCGCGAAGCGGGTCTTTGTATTTCTTCAAATATCCCTGCAACTATTACAGCTGGTAGCGGATTAACAGGAACATTGACCAATACATCCACTACGTGTACGGGTGTTACAAATGGTACGATCACGGTAACACCAACATCAGGTACGGCTCCTTATACAATAATATTAGATGGTACAAGAACACAAACCGGTAATCCAACCACTACATTTACGGGTGTGGGAACCGGAGCACATAGTGTTACTATACGTGATGTAAATGGATGTACCACTACTACTGCACTTTCTACTACCATAGCTGCCGGAACAGGATACACAGCAAACTTTACTGCTACAGCCACCGGTTGTGTCGGAGTTAATAATGGTAGTTTGACAATTACACCACAAGTACCGGGCACATCTCCTTATACATTTGTAATGAATCCGGGGGCTGTTAGTCATACCGGTCCTGCAAATACTGTATTCAATGGACTTGCTCCGGGTACATATAGTGTGGTTGTTACTGACGCAGCTGGTTGCCAGGCCACCATTAACAACATGACCGTAACACAGGGTGCGGGCTTAACAGCAACACTCACGAATACAGCAACTACCTGCACAGGTGTATCTAATGGAACGGTAACAGTTACTCCAACCTCAGGTACTTCTCCTTATACAATAGTAATGGATGGTACAAGAACACAAACAGGCAGCCCTAATACAACATTCACAGGTGTTGGTGTAGGTTCACATAATATCACTATCACTGACGCAGCAGGTTGTACTACTTCTGCTGCATTGACAACTTCGGTAACAGCAGGAACCGGGTATACCGCAAACTTTACAGCAGCTGCTACTGGTTGTGTTGGTGTTAATAATGGTAGTCTGACCATTACACCACAAACACCGGGTACATCTCCATATACATTTGTAATGAGTCCGGGAGCTGTTAGTCAAACAGGCGCTACGAATACAGTATTCAACGGACTTGCTCCGGGCACATATAGTGTGGTTGTTACTGATGCAGCCGGTTGCCAGGCCACCGTTATTAATATGGCTGTAACGCAAGGCGCAGGCTTAACTGCAACATTGACAAATACAGCAACTACCTGTGCAGGTGTATCCAATGGAAGTGTAACAGTCACTCCAACCTCGGGCACCTCTCCTTATACAATAGTAATGGATGGTACCAGAACGCAAACCGGTAATCCTGCTACGACATTTGCTGGTGTAGCCGCCGGATCACATAGCATCATCATTACTGATGCAGCTGGTTGTACTACTGCTGCTGCATTGACAACTTCGGTAACGTCAGGAACCGGGTATACCGCAAACTTTACAGCAGCTGCTACTGGTTGTGTTGGTGTCAATAATGGTAGTCTGACCATCACACCACAAGTACCGGGTACATCTCCGTATAGTTTTGTTATGAACCCGGGTA
This sequence comes from Chitinophagaceae bacterium, assembly GCA_039932855.1. Classification (GTDB taxonomy): domain Bacteria; phylum Bacteroidota; class Bacteroidia; order Chitinophagales; family Chitinophagaceae; genus JAJKIP01. The sequence continues at coordinate 1,472 of JBDTPD010000106.1, forward strand.
GTGTTACACAAACAGGCGCTACGAATACAGTATTCAACGGACTTGCTCCGGGTACCTATAGTGTGGTTGTTACTGACGCAGCTGGTTGCCAGGCCACCATTAACAACATGACTGTTGCACAAGGTGCAGGATTGACTGCTACATTAACTCCATCTTCTACCAGTTGTACTGGTGCTACCAACGGTAGCATTACCGTAACACCTGGTACAGGAACTGCTCCTTTCACGATCGTATTGGATGGTACAAGAACGCAAACAGGTAATCCTGCTACTACATTTACAGCAGTAGCATCCGGCTCGCATAGTGTTACTATTACAGACGCCAATGGTTGCGTAACATCAGCTCCACTCACTACTACGGTAGCTGCAGGTGCAGGTTATACAACTACGTTTGCTGCTACAGGTACATCCTGTGTTGGAGTTAATAACGGTAGCCTGACTATCACACCACAGGTGCCAGGTTCTTCTCCTTATAGTTTTGTAATGAATCCGGGAAGTGTTACACAGACAGGTGCAGCAAATACAACATTCGGCAACCTATCGCCAGGTACATACAGCGTTGTTGTTACTGATGCAGCCGGTTGTCAATCTACCGTCAACAGTATGACTATTACACAGGGATCGGGATTGACTGCAAATAGCACAGCAACACCAGCTACTTGTTTTGGCGCTGCAAATGGAACAATATCTGTTACGCCAACAAATGGTTCGGGACCATATACATTTGTAATGAATGGTACCGTTACTCAAACAGGCGCTGCCAGCACTACGTTCAATAATCTTGCGGCAAATACTTATTCAATTACTATCACTGATGCAGCAGGTTGTATTATACCAACACCAATTACAAAAACGATCACACAACCAACTGCTTTAACAGCGGCACTTCCTGCCGCATTGCCTGTTACATGTAACGGCGCCAGCAATGGTACCATTACAGTGTTCCCGGTTGGTGGTACACCGCCATATAATTATTCATTGGATAATGTCAGTTTCCAAACGACTAATTCATTCAGCGTACCACAAGGCACCTATGTGGTGTATGTAAAAGATGCAAATGGATGTACACTTCAGTTCAATAATATTCTTATTACACAGCCGGCATTGCTGAATGCTACAGTTACTTCTACTACCAATGCAACATGTAATGGTGGCAGCGATGGAACAATACAGGTAACACCAACAGGTGGTACTGCTCCTTATCAATATTCAGTACCAGGAAGTAATTATCAAACTTCCAATACATTGAATGTAATCGCCGGAACATATAGCGTAACGGTTAAGGATGCCAATAACTGTACGTTTGTCATCCCGAATGTTGTTGTTGGATTAACTGATAACCTCACGTTGGCTACTATCACTCCGGCTGCCATTTGTGAAGGAACCGGTACAACGTTACAATTAACAACCAACGCAACAGGTTTTGCATGGACATACACTGGTGGTCCAACACTTTCAAGTACAAGCATCGGTAATCCTGTTGCTTCGCCAACCACCACTACTACGTATACTGTAGCTGCATCACTTGGTAATTGCAGAAAAACAGCTGATGTGACAGTAACCGTATTGCCTGCGCCAACTGCAGATGCAGGTACGAGAGGAGATATCTGCTTTGGACAAAACTTCCAGCTGGAAGGTTCAGGAGGTGTTTCCTATAGCTGGTCACCGACCACTTATTTGGATAACGCCAGCATTGCTAATCCACAAGTGGTAAGACCTGATCGTACGATCACTTATACATTGAATGTAACTGATGCCAATAATTGTAAGTCGCTGGTAGGTGATAATGTAACTGTAAATGTGACACCGCCTATCCAGATATCGGCATCGCCGGTTGATACAGTTGTTTATGCAGGTGCACAATTCAAAATGCATGTATCATCTGTAGCCACTGACTATGTATGGTCGCCGGTAACAGGATTAAGTAATCCTTATATCGCAGAACCGGTTGTAACGGCACCGGGAGTTGGTGAAACAGTTATTTATAAAGTGATTGCCAGCACATCTGCCGGATGCCAGGGAGAAAAATTCATCACCGTGAAAGTATATGAAGGGCCGGATATTTTTGTAGTAACTGCCTTTACGCCAAACGGAGATGGTAAAAATGATAATTTCATTCCGTTCCCTGTTGGTATCAAACAACTTAATTTCTTCCGGGTATTTAATCGCTGGGGTCAGCTGATGTACTCAACGACCACACTGAACCAGGGATGGGATGGTAAACTGGGGGGAATAGAACAACAAACCGGGGTATATGTATGGATGGTACAAGGTGTTACGGAAACCGGAGGTATTATCAATAAAAAAGGAACAGTTACTTTGATACGTTGATAAATCGCGATTATTTGGGAATAAAAAATAAAAAAGCCACCGGAATTATTCGGTGGCTTTTTGCTGAGAGTCTTATTTTTGCCGCCGGGCGGAAAAAGACTTCGTGGCAATAAAACAATCCCGCCCATGGAATCAATACAACCAATGCGATTATGATTGATGTAATATTAGGTCTTCAATGGGGTGATGAAGGAAAAGGAAAGATCGTTGACTATTTTGCTAAAGACTATGATGTCATAGCCCGTTTCCAGGGTGGACCCAATGCTGGTCACACATTATATGTTCAGGATAAAAAGATCGTGCTGCACCAGATACCTTCCGGTGTATTTCATGAGAATAAATTAAACCTCATTGGTAACGGTGTTGTACTGGATCCGATAACATTGAAAAGAGAATGTGACACTGTTGCTTCTTTCGGTGTTGATCTCAAAAAAACACTTTTCATTGCTGAGCGCACTCACCTTATTCTTCCTACACACCGCGCACTGGATAAGGCTGCTGAAGCTTCCAAGGGTAATCAAAAGATCGGTTCTACACTCAAGGGAATAGGTCCTACTTACATGGACAAGACAGGTAGAAATGGTTTGAGAGTAGGGGATTTGTTGGATAAAAATTTTACTTCTTCCTATATCAAGCTGCGCCTGAAGCATCAGAAGCTTCTTGACAATTATTCATTTAATGAAGATATTTCTGCCTGGGAAGAAGAATTTTTCGAGGCGCTGGAATTTCTGAAGCAATTGAATATTGTCAACGGAGAATATTTCATGAACCAGCAACTTAAGGCTGGTAAAAGAATTCTTGCAGAAGGCGCACAGGGCAGTATGCTCGATATCGATTTCGGAACTTTCCCGTTTGTTACTTCTTCCAATACTATTTCAGGCGCTGTTTGTATCGGTTTGGGCGTACCTCCGCAATCGATCAGGGATATCATTGGTATTACCAAGGCTTATTGCACACGTGTAGGCGGTGGTCCATTTCCGACTGAATTAGAAAACGAAACGGGTGAAGCTTTACGCAAGACCGGAAATGAGTTTGGAGCTACCACGGGCCGCCCACGTCGTTGTGGCTGGATCGATCTGGTGGCGTTGAACTTTGCCTGTATGATCAATGGCGTGACAAAACTGGTCATGACAAAAGCCGATGTGCTGGATGCGTTCAAAGAACTGGAAGTATGTACCAGCTACCAGATTAATGGCAAAGAAAGTAAGGAAATATCTTTCAGGCTGGATAGGCAGGCAATTGTGCCCAATTATCGTAAGTTTCCGGGTTGGAACGTGCCAAGTAGTACTGCAAAGATGGCAGCGGAGCTTCCGGACACCATGAAAAGCTACGTAAGTTTCATTAATGAGTATTTGGGAGTTAATATTCACTATATTTCCAATGGACCTGGCAGAGACCAGATCATCACTCTGTCGAAATAGGTTAAAAAAAAAGATTTAAAAATTTGGCCAATTAAAAACTTCGCTGAAATTTTACAGCTATAACCCTATCAGCGTATGACATCAAAATCCGATAAGGAAAAAAAATCAGAAAAGACTACAGGCTCTCCAAAGCCATCATCTAAAAAAGAAACTACGAAGCCACAAAAGGCTCCGGAAGACGATGACGATGATGATGACCTGGATGAAGACGTCGAAGAAACTCCCGCAAAGAAAGGCGGCAAAACTGCTGTGTCCTCTAAAAAGAAAAAAGGAGAGGACGATGATGACGATGATGAAGGTGGCGAAGACCCTGTTGACGAATGGGATAAAGTAGAAGAAGAAGAGGAATGGGATCCTGACTTCGATGAGTTCGATGTTCCCAAGTCAAAAGGTAAAAAAGCTGCCGGCGGCACTACACCTAAAAAAGGTGCAGCAGCCGAGGAAGAAGATGATTTTAAAATCGATGATGAGTTTAAAGATATGTTTGGCGGCGGTGGCGACGATGACGGTGGAGAAGAGGATGATGATTACTGATCGTTTATATCTTCAATCAACAATACTCTGAGTAATGTATTATTTCCGGTAAATGATTTCCGGCAAGTGAAAGCAAAAGTGTTGAACTGGGTACAACAGTTCAACACTTTTTGTTTTTTGGACAATCATCAATACCGATTAATTCCTCATACACAGGAATGCCTGCTGGCAGCCGGTGTAAAGAATACCGTTACAGCTTCCTCCGGTATGGCGATTGATGAGTTACAAACCTTTCTCGACAATCATAAAGAGCGCTGGCTGTTTGGTCATCTTGGCTATGAATTAAAGAATGAGCTGGAAGCACTTTCGTCTACTCACACCGATAATATTGGGTTTCCTGATCTTTTCTTTTTTGAACCACTAATACTGATCAGGTTAAATGAAACCGGTGTATGGATAGATGCAGAGTACCCGGAAAAAATTTATAAAGAAATTCTTGATAGCCCTGTCGCTGTCTCTTCAGCCGATAAAAGTGAAACCGGTATTCATATCAATAGCCGGCTTACCAAAGAAGAATATGTCAACATCATTGATCAACTGCGACAGCATATTCTTCGTGGTGATTGCTATGAGATCAATTTTTGCCAGGAATTTTTTTCCGAACAAACTACGATCAATCCGTTACAGGTCTACCAGCAATTGAGTGAAGTATCTCCTAATCCTTTCTCTGCGTTTTACCGGCTCAATGATAAATGGCTTGTTTGTGCAAGTCCTGAAAGATTTATTCAGAAACAGGGAAATAAAATTCTTTCGCAACCAATTAAAGGAACATCTACAAGAATACATGGAAGCAAGGAAGAAGATGAACGTACGAAGAATGAATTATTTCATAGTGGAAAAGATCGTTCTGAAAATGTAATGGTAGTAGATCTTGTACGTAATGACCTGGCAAGAGTTTGTAAAGAAGGAACAGTAAAAGTAGATGAGTTGTATGGTGTTTATTCTTTTCCGCAGGTACATCAAATGATCTCGACTATCAGTGGCGAATTAAATGATAACATTTCCTTTACAGAAATAATCAAAGCTACTTTTCCAATGGGCTCTATGACAGGTGCACCGAAGAAAAGAGTAATGCAATTGATCGAGCAATATGAAAAGACAAAGAGGGGAATATTTTCCGGTGCATTGGGTTATATTTCCCCTTCAGGTGACTTTGATTTTAATGTAGTTATCCGAAGTATTTTATATAATTCCTCCCAACACTACCTATCAGTTTTGGCTGGTTCAGGTATTACCTTCTATAGCGAACCCATTAAAGAATGGGACGAATGTATGTTGAAGGTAACGGCAATGAAAGAGGTATTAGTGGGGAAATAGCATCAGTTACAGATTACAGCAAAGCAATTATCTGCGGTTAACACATTCATAACCAAGCGTCTCTTCTGCGCTAATTCATTGATTTATTTATACTTTTTGCCCGCAAAATTTTTAAACAGCTTAAATAGGTGGTGATCGGCGTGCTATGGTATGATGTTTGAAATTCTCTTGTAGCAATAAAATAGCTATATAATGTATACAAGAAAATTTTTACTGATCGTAGCGATGGCCGGTTTATTTGCCGGAAGTTGTAAAAACATGAATAAGACACAGAAAGGCGCCGCTATTGGAGTAGCCGGTGGTGCTGCAGTGGGTGGTGTTATTGGTAAAGCCACAGGTAATACAGCATTAGGCGCTATTATCGGGGCTACTGTTGGTGGTGTTACCGGTGCCGTTATTGGTAAGCAAATGGACAAACAGGCAGAGGAAATTAAAAAAGAAGTTCCCGGTGCTAAAGTAGAAAGAGTCGGTGAAGGTATTGTTGTAGAATTCAACAACAAGATCCTTTTCGGATTTGATAGTGATGATCTTGGTTCAGATGCAAAAGGTAATCTTAACCAGTTAGTAACTATTCTTAATAAATATCCTGAGACAAATATCGAGATACAAGGTCATACTGATAATACCGGTACTGATAGTTACAACCAGGGTTTATCAGAAAGAAGAGCAGGCGCTGTTGCCGCTTATCTCAAAGCAAATGATATTAAGACGTCACGTATCACAACAAAAGGATATGGTGAGTCTGCTCCTAAATACACCAATGATACAGACGATGGTCGGTCAATGAATCGTCGTGTTGAGTTCCTGATCACTGCCAATGAAAAAATGGTACAGGATGCAAAACAATCAGGACAATAATAAGTAACCCAAAATTTTAAAATATAAAGTATGAAAACTAAGTTGATATTAACGGCAGCTACACTAATGCTGACCAGCGCTACTGTTTTTTCCCAATCAAAAACATCTCAGCAGAAAACAACGTTTGGCGTAGATGGCGGCGTTAATTTTTATTCGCTTACCGGGAAAGATCAAAATGGCGATAAGTTAAAGTATAAACTCAAGACAGGATTTAATATCGGTGTGAATGCAGAAATTCCGATCGGTATTGATTTTTATGTACAGCCTGGTGTTATGTTTATTATGAAAGGTGGCGCTGAACGCTATGGCGCAGATGCAAAAGTAAATATTGGTTATGTGCAGGTGCCCGTAAATTTCTTGTACAAACCTGAATTAGGTACTGGTAAACTGATATTGGGCTTTGGTCCATACGTAGCCTTTGGAGTTGGCGGAAGTTACAAACCATCTGGTGGTGATAAAGCAGATGTGAAATTTAAAAATGATGTAACCAATGCAGAGTTTTTATCCGGTGATGTTTATGTAAAAGGGGTAGACGCAGGTGCTAATCTTTTATTCGGATATGAATTTGCAAGTAAATTTTCTGTACAACTGGATGCCTCACTTGGTATGATCAACATGGGTCCTAAGATCGATGGAAATGATTATGGAGAATTCTCTTCCAAGAATACAGGCTTTGGTGTTTCTGTTGGTTATCGCTTCTAAATTATTTATCGAAAAAAAGCCCGCTGTTAATTAACAGCGGGCTTTTTAATTTGTAGTCATAGGAATTATTTCTTGTAAAAGTCATAATTGATCAGGATCGTGCTTCCCTGGTAACTGATCTCCGATTGCCAGGTCATAGTGTTTCCGTTTGCACTCAGTACCCTGAACTTATAACCTTCATCAATGTCTTTTGCCTTTACACCACCCAATAACTTTTTATATTGAACAATAGCCTGCCCGTTTTCTTTACGATATGACCAGATGATATTTTTCTCCCCTGGTACACAACCGGACTGGCTGGTAGAAATGGTATAAGAGCCGTATCCATTATTTGGTAAGGCCCAGGTGCTACCTGTTATACAGGCCTCAGTTCCTTCATCGAGTAAGGTAAACTTCAGCCTTTCACCAGCGTCAAGGCCTTCATAACTTATTTTATTAAGTACCCAGTTGCCTTTTATATCATCCCGTTGTGCTATTGCTACTTTTTTGGAGGACGAACAGGAAGAAGAGATGACCAGGATTCCTGCTATAATGGGTAAAAATGTCTTTCTTGTAATTGCTAGCATAATGATTTGTTTCTGGTATATATAAGAATATTGTGCCTGTTTTTTGAAAACAGGCACCTTTCTCAGGAAAATAAATTTATAGAGTTCTTCGAAAATTGGAAAGCCGATGTAGAACAA
>JBDTPD010000107.1:0-9303 GCA_039932855.1 Chitinophagaceae bacterium
GCAAACTGGTTGATAAAAAAGAAGCAATCATCTGGGATATCCTGGAAAATATATTAAAAGGCCACCCGGTTCTTTTGAACAGGGCCCCTACACTTCACCGTTTGTCAATCCAGGCTTTCCAGCCAAAATTGATCGAAGGTAAAGCGATACAGTTGCACCCATTGGTAACAACCGCGTTCAACGCCGATTTCGATGGTGATCAGATGGCCGTTCACGTACCACTCAGCAATGCTGCGGTACTGGAAGCACAATTATTGATGCTGGCCTCTCACAACATCCTGAATCCACAGAACGGTACACCAATTACCCTTCCTTCACAGGACATGGTACTCGGACTGTACTATATCACGAAAGGAAAAAGAACGATGGGTGATACCATTGTTCGTGGAGAAGGAAAAGCATTTTACTCAGCAGAAGAAGTGATCATCGCATACAACGAAGGAAAAGTTGATATGCATGCATGGATCAAAGTAAAAACAAACATCCGCAACAGCGATGGTCTGCTCGAGCATAAGCTGATCGAAACAACAGTAGGTCGTGTTATTTTCAACCAGCACGTACCAGCTGAAGTTGGTTTCGTCAATTCATTATTGACCAAAAAGAATCTTCGCGAAATCATCGGTGACATTATCGAGATCACCAATGTACCAAAAACAGCGAAGTTCCTGGATGATATCAAACAGTTAGGTTTCCGTACAGCGTTCCAGGGTGGTTTGTCATTTAGTATTAATGACCTGATCATCCCTGATGTAAAAGAAGAAATGCTGGACAATGCGAAAGTAGAAGTAGATGAAGTGTGGGAAAACTATAACATGGGTTTGATCACCAATAACGAACGATACAACCAGATCGTTGATATCTGGAGCCGGGTAGATACACGGATCACTGAAACATTGATCCGTGAATTAGCAAATGACAAACAGGGTTTCAATTCTGTATTCATGATGCTTGATTCAGGTGCCCGTGGTTCTAAACAACAGATCAAACAGCTCGCTGGTATCAGAGGATTGATGGCTAAGCCAAGAAAATCCGGATCAAGTGGCTCTGAGATCATTGAGAACCCGATCCTTTCCAACTTTAAAGGTGGATTGAATGTATTGGATTATTTCATCTCTACGCACGGTGCACGTAAAGGTCTTGCGGATACGGCCCTTAAAACAGCCGATGCCGGTTACCTTACACGTCGTCTCGTTGACGTAGCGCAGGATGTGGTCATCACAGAAGAAGATTGCGGTACACTTCGCGGTATTGCTACTTCTGCACTGAAAGATAATGAGGATGTGATCGAACCATTGTCAGATAGAATCATGGGTCGTACTTCATTGCATGATGTATACAACCCACACAATGAAGAATTATTGGTTGGTGCCGGTGAAGGAATTCCCGAAACACTGGCTAAAAGAATAGAAGAAGCAGGTATCGAAACAGTAGAGATCCGTTCTGTACTGACCTGCGAAAGCAGACGCGGATGCTGTGTGAAGTGTTATGGTAAGAACCTCGCTTCCGGTATTCTTGCACAAAAAGGAGATGCCGTAGGTATCATCGCCGCACAATCGATCGGTGAGCCTGGAACACAGTTAACACTCCGTACATTCCACGTTGGTGGTGTCGCTGGTTCTGCAGCTGTTGAGTCTACCTTGCTGGCTAAGTTTGATGGAACGATTCAGTTCGACGGTTTACGTTCAGTAACCATTGAGAATAATGAAGGAGCAAAATCACAGGTTGTTATAGGTCGTACCGGTGAGGTTCGTATCATCGATACCAAGAATGATCGCCTGCTGATCACCAACAACATTCCTTATGGCGCTACATTGAATGTAAAAGACGGACAGAAAGTAACCAAGGGAGAAATTCTTTGTACATGGGATCCTTATAACAACGTTATCATCGCAGAGATCCAGGGTACATTGAAATTTGAAAATGTCATTGAAGGTGTTACCTACCGCGAAGAAGCGGATGAGCAAACGGGTCACCGTGAGAAAGTGGTTATCGAAACCCGTGATAAGACAAAGATCCCGTCAATTGTATTGGAAGGAAAAGAACTCAAATCATACAACTTGCCAACCGGAAGTCATATCATGCTTGATGAAGGTAGTGATGTAAAAGCCGGACAGGTAATTGTGAAGATCCCGCGTGTGTTAGGTAAACTTCGTGATATCACCGGTGGTCTTCCACGTGTTACCGAATTATTCGAAGCAAGAAATCCAAGCAATCCCGCTGTCGTTTCTGAGATCGATGGTGTGGTGCAGATGGGTTCTATCAAACGTGGTAACCGCGAGATCATTATCGAAGCAAAAGATGGTGTACAGAAAAAATACCTCGTGCCGTTGACAAGACAGATCCTGGCACAGGATGGTGACTTTGTAAAAGCCGGTTGGCCGCTTTCTGACGGACAAACATCACCACAGGATATTCTTTCTATCCAGGGGCCATTTGCAGTACAACAGTACGTTGTAAATGAAATCCAGGAAGTATATCGTTTACAAGGTGTGCGTATCAATGATAAACACATCGAAGTAATCGTTCGCCAGATGATGCGTAAAGTTGTTATCGTTGATCCGGGTGATACTAAGTTCCTCGAAGATGATTCAGTTGATAAATTCGAATTCGTAGAAGAGAACGATTTCATTTATGATAAGAAAGTTGTTACCGAATCAGGAGATTCAGGTAAGCTGCGTGCAGGACAAATTATCAGTCTGCGTGAAGTAAGAGAAGAAAATTCTGTTCTTCGCCGTAATGATAAGAAGCTCGTTGAATACCGTGATGCAACCCCGGCTACATCAGCACCAACATTGCTGGGTATCACCAAAGCATCATTGGGTGTACAAAGCTGGATATCTGCAGCATCCTTCCAGGAAACAACCAAGGTATTGTCACAAGCCGCTATTCACGGTAAGACAGACGAAATGCTCGGTCTGAAAGAGAATGTAATCACTGGTCATCCGATCCCGGCTGGTACAGGTCTTCGTGAGTTCGAGAACATGATCGTAGGTAGTAAGGAAGAATATGAATTGCTGCAAACGACACGCGAAGCAATGGCATTCGATGAAGAAGAGTAAGGATCGCGATCACGGATTTTAAGATTAATTGGATTTCACAGATATTGAGGAGTAAGGATTGTATTCTTACTCCTTTTTTTTGGCACACGGATGACACAGATGAGACGGATTTTCACGGATTATTTTTATAAGTTTAATGCAGGTAACACTATTTGATCTTTAAGAAAAATCCGTGAAAATCCGTCCCATCCGTGTCATCCGTGTGCCAAAAGCTAAGAAACCGTTAATAACGGACGGTTACTTATATTTGCCCGGTCATACATGTTTAATTTTACAAAAAGCGACGAATGAAAAATGGATTGCTGATCTGGAACGTGGTATTGACGCTTGTAGTAGCGTATTTGCTGGTAAATGTATTTACTTCAAAAAGCAAAAACGATACAGCGCCTCCTAAAATAATGGCGCATGATTCTGCTTCTTCTTCCGGTTTCCGCATTGCTTATTTCGAAATGGATTCTATTGAGAATAATCTCGAAATGGTAAAAACTGTAAAAGCAGAGATTGCAAAAAAAGATGACGAGTATAATGGTGAAGTATCCAAACTGGATATGATCTATCGTCGTGAAGGAGAAAAACGCATGCAGAATGTCAAGTCACAAGCAGATATGGATGCAGCGCAAAATGAAATGAAATCAGTAGGTGAACAATTGAAAGCGCAAAAACAGGATCTCGATCAGAAGTACCAGGATTATGTCATGCGGCTCAATCTCGGCGTTAAAAAGAAGATCGAAGATTTCCTTGCCCGTTACAACCAGACAAAGAATTATTCTTATATCGTTTCTTACGAACAAGGTTTATTCTATTATAAAGATACTGCCTACAACATCACTTCCGATGTTATCAGGGGATTGAATGAAGAGTATAAAAACGAGAAGAAGTAAAATCGTTTAAGGGTTTAATGGTTAAAAGGTTTAATGGTTTCCGTAATAGGCAACCGTTAAACCTTTTAACCATTAAACCCTTAAACGATTCACAGCTTCCGGTTATGCTAAATCGGCTGAATTCCCTATCTTGATCTGAAATCAACTTACATGGCAGAACATGCTTCTTCGTTTAAACCCACGCTTGGGTTGTTTGATGGAACTATGATCGTTGCTGGTTCCATGATCGGTTCAGGGATATTTATTGTAAGCGCAGATATTCTCCGCAACACCGGTAGTGCCGGCTGGCTGATCGCTGTATGGGTGATCACTGGGTTTATGACACTGACAGCTGCATTAAGCTATGGTGAGTTGAGCGGTATGTTTCCTAAAGCCGGTGGCCAGTATGTATACCTGAAAGAAGCCTATAATCCACTCATGGGATTTCTATATGGATGGAGTTTCTTCGCCGTCATTCAGACAGCTACTATTGCAGCAGTAGGCGTAGCTTTCTCTAAGTTTCTTGCCTACATGGTCCCTGAATTGGGGAATAATTATTTCCTGTTCGATGCTGGTATTATCAAAGTGTATTCCGGTCAACTCGTTTCGATATTTATTATTTGTTTACTCACGTATATAAACTCCAGAGGAGTCAAAGAAGGCAAATTCATTCAAACCTTATTTACTACTGCTAAACTATTAGCCTTATTTGGATTGATTGTATTCGGTTTTTTATTGGTAAAAGAAAGTTTCTGGTCAGAAAATCTGAAAACTGGTTTCCATGGAATGCAGGTACAGAATTTCGTAAGCGTTACAGAGCATGGCAATTGGGCGCCGATCAGTGGTAATATGTTATTAGGCGGTATCGCAGCTGCAATGGTTGGTTCTATTTTTAGTAGTGATGCCTGGAACAACGTGACGTTCATCGCCGGTGAGATGAAGAACCCCAAGCGCAACATCGGTCTTAGTTTATTTCTTGGCACATTGATCGTAACAGTTATTTACGTTAGTATAAATTTGATGTATCTGAATGTAATGCCCTTGAGCGAATTGGCTTTCCCTACTGATGATAGGGTCGCAGTCGCTGCAGCGAATAGAATTTTCCCTCAATATGGTACCTATGTTATTGCTGCATTGATCATGGTATCTACTTTCGGATGCAATAACGGATTGATCTTATCAGGTGCAAGGGTTTATTATACCATGGCCAAGGATGGTTTGTTCTTTAAAAGTGTAGGCGTATTAAATCGTGTCGCAGTACCACAAGCAGCTTTATGGTTACAGTGTATTGTCGCTTCTATCTGGAGCCTTAGTGGTAAATATGGACAACTGCTGGATATGATCTCTTTTGTAGCTGTATTGTTTTACATGCTTACTATCATCGGTATTTTTATACTTCGTAAAAAACGACCCGACGCAGAGCGTCCATACAAAGCATTTGGTTATCCCATTCTCCCGATAATATATATTCTTATGGGCGCAGCATTCTGCGTACTGCTGATCATCTATAAGCGACAGTTCACATGGCCGGGATTAGTTATTGTATTACTGGGAGTGCCGTTGTATTATATCGCTATATCAAGAAAGAAAGCCGCCTAATTCAAAATTCAAAAATAGAGACATTAGTAAAGTATCAGGTTGTTCTTTTTTTAATTTTTAATTTTGACTTTTGAATTTAAAGCTTCACACTATGCCAACATTCACAATCGCTCTTCATGGTGGGGCAGGAACGATCCTGAAAGAAGATATGACACCTGATCTTGAAGCAGCTTACCTCGAAGGATTGTCGACTGCATTGTCTGCGGGGTATTCTGTCCTGGAACAAGGTGGTACTGCTGTCAATGCAGTCAAAGCAACCGTCGTTGTATTAGAAGATAATGTATTGTTCAATGCTGGTCGCGGTTCTGTATTTACCAAGAAAGGTGTACAGGAAATGGATGCCGCTATTATGGATGGATCTTCGCTGAATGCTGGCGCTGTTGCCGGCGTACGTAATGTGCGCAATCCTGTCGAACTCGCAACGGAAGTAATGCGTCATAGCAATCATATTTTTTTAAGTGGAAAAGGAGCAAATGATTTTGCGATCAGGCAGGGTATTAAACTGGAACCAGATGAATTCTTCTTTAGCCAGTTCCGCTATGATCAATGGAAGGCGATCCGCGATTCAGATAATTATTCACTCGATCATACGCACCAGGAAGTAGAAGAATTGATGCGTGATAAAAAATTCGGTACAGTAGGGGCGGTAGCTTGTGATCAGCAAGGAAATATTGCCGCAGCTACCAGCACAGGTGGTATGACCAATAAAAAATATGGTCGCATTGGTGACACTCCCTTGATCGGTGCGGGTACTTATGCAAACAATCATACTTGCGCTATCAGTTGTACAGGGCATGGTGAACCTTTTATCCGTGCCGTAGCTGCGTATGATGTCAGTTGTTTGATGGAATATAAAAATCTTTCTTTACAGGAAGCCATGGATATAGTGGTCAATAAAAAATTGATTGCACTGGAAGGTGAAGGAGGAATGATTGGGGTGGATGCAAAAGGCAATGCAGCGATGATCTTTAATAGCGCCGGCATGTACAGGGCGGTAAAGAGTAGTGAGGGGAAAAAGGAAATAGCGATCTATCGATAATATTGTTTCTCGCGGCGAACGCGGCGGAGCAGCGAATGGAAGAGTTCTACAATCGCTGCTCCGCTGCGAGAAATGCATTTCTCTGCCAATTCTTTTTTTAATTCCCCCAAATCGTAGTTCTTTGCAGCATGAAGAAATATGCTGTGATCGTAGCAGGTGGCGCTGGTACAAGAATGGGAGGCGACCTGCCAAAACAATTCATGCTGCTCAAGGACAAACCTGTCCTTTATTATTCTCTTAAAGCATTTCTCGATGCCTTCGAGGACCTGGAAGTGATCCTTGTATTACCAATCGAATATACAGATATGGGACAGGAGATCATCGATGCGTATTTTGATAAAGAACGCATACAGATCACTGAAGGTGGTGATACACGTTTTCAATCAGTAAAGAATGGACTGGAACTGATCACTGATGAATCAATCATCTTTGTACATGATGCTGTTCGTTGTTTGGTGAGCCAACAACTTATTTACCGTTGCTATGAAGCCGCACTTGAAACAGGCAGCGCTATTCCGGCTATACCCAGCAAGGATAGTGTAAGAGTATTGACGGCAGATGGTAATGATGCTGTTGACCGGAATACTATTATGCTGATACAAACGCCACAGACATTTCATAGTAAAATATTACTACCAGCTTTCCGGATTGATTATAAAGATAAATTCACTGATGAAGCCACTGTAGTCGAAGCCTTTGGCTTAAAGGTTTCTTTGGTGATAGGAGAAGAGACGAATATAAAAATTACTCGCCCCATCGATATGCTTATTGCCGAAAATATGCTGTAAAGTATGAGTATAGCTTTTATTACACAGAGAGCCACAGAGAAGGCACAGAGAACCACGGAGGTACTATGATCTCTGTGAAACTCTGTGCCTTCTCCGTGGCTCTCTGTGTAATAAAAAGAATTACTTCTTCAGCCACTTCAAATAAAACGGTAATCTATTAAGTTTTATTCCTGCAAACTTTTCCTCCGACGCTCCAAAGCTGCTATAAAAGAAAGCAAGATTGCGAATATCGGACCCTTCAAAGTCAAGCAGTAAATTCTTCCCTGCATGATCTTTAATAAACGAATCAATCAAAGCATGAGATGCCCCGATCGTTCGTCCATCCGGATGATTGCCTACTAAAATATAATAAGCACGTTGATGAGAGAAAAAGAAAACACAGGAAGCAATCAATTCTCCTTTGCCGGAAAGAATACCGTAAGTAGTTGCTTGTTGTTTTGTATATAAATGCTGATATAATTTCCGGAAGCGTTCTACATTGTCAGCCGATTCTTTAGTATACCCTCTCATTTGTTCTACCGCCAGGCTGATCACTTTGTTTACATCAAAATCTTTCGTGGGTTTACAACCAGCCTGTTCAGCACGACGGATATTGCGTTGAATATTTTCCCTGTAGTTAGCGTAAATGGCTGTGTAAGGCTTGTTGAGATCAAGCACATAGTTGCTGCGTTGATACAGCGTATATTTTTCTAAGGGAAATACGTTTGCATGATTCAGATAAATATCCCAGTAACGAAAAGAAGAAGGAATAGCTGCCAGGAAATTTTCTGTCAGTGATGCTGTAATATTATTCCCAAAGATTCCCAGCTGAGCTGTAAGAAATGGCTGGTACAGGTAACTGATGCCGTATTTTGTATTATAGGTCAATGGCATCACTGCTTCATAGTCATTCAACACTAATGCATCCCATTGCCTGGACATGTGATCGAGGTAAGAAGAATAGGCGTAGATAAGGCCGTTGCTTGACTTATCTATACATGCATTCCACTTTTCTTTATCAAGTTCCTGATGTTTTAGATATTTTATATCAGTTGGACTCATGAATAGTTTTTGACACAGAGACCCCCATCCCCTAAAGGGGAGTTAAGAGGCAGTTCTATAAAAGTTTACATAATAAAAGTAGATCTCTTTACACCCCTTTAGGGGATGGGGGCCTCTGTGATCTCCTCTGTGGCCTAATTTATAAACTAAAGTTCCTGTCAAATTTCCGGAAATTAAAATTGGATATATCGATCGAGAAAGAAATCGTGCGCAGAAACTTATTCTTCGGCGGCAAATAAGAATTTTTATAATCCTTAAATACTTTGCTATACAATAATGGCAGATAAATATTGATCGTTTCTTTCAGGATCGGAATATGAATACCCGCATCGAAGATAAAGCGGTCCTGACCCGACTCACGAACCCAGGCATCCGAATAAGTGCCAACGTCCACAAAGAACTTTAATGGAATCTTTACAGGTAGCAGACTTAGCGGATTGATGTTGGAAGGTATCGTTGAACTGAAATTAATCGCCACCAGCCAATCGTCTGTTTTACCAACTTTATCGCCTAGCAGATCTGTTCTGAATTTAAACCCACCATCTCTTACCATGATCTGCTGACTCGCTGCTCCTTCAAACTTATTACGACCGATGAAGTAATCGCTGTAGGTGTAATCTTCATATCCATTTGCACCGGTCAGGTTCAGGTGATAACGGTCAGTAGCAAATTGTTTAGAAATAGTCTTTGAAGTTGTATAAAAGAATTTCCCTGCAAATAACCGTACATCCAGGCCACCACCCTTTGAATAATTGAATAAATATTTACCCGTAAAAGCAGTGCGAACAAAATCTTTCCCCTGCTCAATCTTTAATTCACCACGATAGGGATATAAGGCGCGATAGTTATTGATGACAAACTGTAATTGATTTAATACCGTATTCTCATTCACTGTTCTTACTACCTGCTTTAATGTA
>JBDTPD010000108.1:0-9294 GCA_039932855.1 Chitinophagaceae bacterium
TTCCCGCCAGCAATATTCTCCTTTTTCATAGTTATACGTTTCGCCATCGTCATCATATAATTTATATATAGCTGGTTTTTCACCATAATGGCGTATCTCTAAAGGAACCTGTTCCCCTTTTTTTGGTGCATGCAACATAGCAGGCATCATAGGTATGATGCCGCCGTCTTTTACATACACCGGTATTTTATCAAGTCCGGGCGTAATAGTGATCACTTCTCCATTACCAGCATATTCACCTGTATAAAAATCAAACCATTTGCCGGCAGGCAGGATCACCTTACGTGTTTGCTGCCCGGTGAATACCGGCGCTACCAATAAATAATCCCCGGCCATATACTGATCCTTGATTTCTTTCGCAGCAGCTTCGGCATAAGGATTCTCTTCGAGGTTGGTATTCGCTGTTTCTTTTTTTATGCCTGCAGTAAATCCTTCTTCCAGGTTCATTGCACGAAATGGCGGCATACCTTCAAAATGATAGCGTGCAAAGGCCGTGTACCAATACGGCATCATTTGCATGCGCAGCAATGCCAGTTGTTTTACCGGTTCAGCTACGTCGGGATAGGTCCATGGTTTGGTACCACTCGCCCAGGCATTGATCATTGCCATTGGAGAAAATACATTGGTCTGGAAACGCCGCAACCATTCTTCGCTGGTCTTCGATGCCCTTACTTCAGGTGTCCATAACACACCGGCAAAACCACTATTGATCAATGCAGTGATAAAATCTTCATGATTATAGTAATCATTATAGATCACATACGGAAAAGAAACACCACCACCATTGTTGGCACGCACCAATCCAAAGGTTCTTTTGTTTTGTTGTTTATACATCTCTTCGCTGTAACGCATCAACAGCAAACCAAAAGTCTGGCGCATCTGTTCACCACTGATTCCCGATGGAAACGTAGCGACATCGGGCCAGAGATAATGATCATATCCGTCTACTTCATCGATCTTATAACCACTGATACCAATATCCACCTGGTCCTTTTGTAACTGACCAAAGAAAATTTTACGCGAAGCTTCTATCGTGAGATCAGGCACCACACCGTTCCATACCGTATGAGAACCTGTATAAGGTAATATTTGTTTATAAAAATTTGCTTCGGGTGAGATATAAGGGTTTGTCCAAAGATTGATACGGACGTTTTTGTTCTGCATATCTTTTACAAAACCTGCCGGATCAGGAAAACGTGTTTTATCCCATTCAAACGTACAGGGATAAGATTTACTTTGCCAACCTGGTTCCAATCCTATAAAATCAAGAGGGAATCCTTTGCTTTCAAAATCATCCGCTTCTTTTTTAACAGCATCGGCATTGTATAATCGTTGTACGCGTTGTGTAAATCCTAAACCCCAGCGCGGAGGCAATGGACCACCACCATTAAATAAATTAAATCGTCTTACCGCATCCAGTGAGGAAGGGCCAGCGAATACATATATTTCTACGCCCGCAGCCGGCACCCATATTTCCACTGCGTCTGAATAGGGACGGGATGACCAGTCTTTATCAAGGTTCCTGTCTTTTATTTCTGCAGCCACCTTACTGTCTTTTCTCACGGCCGCGCCTGCATACACGGTAATGTATCGTGCCGTATTGATAAATACGCCATAACCTTTTGAAGAAACATAGAATGGAACGGGGGCATGCGTACGTCCATTATCCTTTCCACCATAATGATCCATGTGCAGTGATAATATTTTTCCACGCTGATAAATGGTTTGAAAATTTAATCCAAAACCAAACAATTGCTCTTCTTTCTCCAATGGGAAACGCAGATATGTTTTCCCATCAGTAAGTGTAGCTGCAATATCAGTTTGTGTAAGCGGGAAGGCCGCAGCGCCAATATTTCCTAATGCTTCTTTATTGGGAACAGCACCAGATGCTTTCAACAGATCATACGCTTCCGGCTTACCCACTGTTCCTTTCCATACACCGGTTGCTACTTCTGTCCAGGTAATATTCTGTGCATGAACACTACTGGTTATAAAAAAAAGTAGCAGCGCAATAACAAGTTGGATCTTTTTCATGTAAATAATTATTCCATTTTTTATAAAGGAACTATTGTATAGGTCTTTCCTTTTACGGTGATAAAATCAATGGTATAACGTACAGGAACATTCAATTCCACCAATGAAGCTTTTTCATTTTTTTGATACGGAGGTTTGCCATAGGTTATATTTAATGGATTGCTGTTAACACCTTTCGCTGTTCCTGATTTTGTCTCTACTACTTTTACAGGTTGCAATGAACTGATTCTGCAAATGCCTCCATTGCCTGAATAAATAGTTGCGCTGGTTAATTTATTTTCTTTCCAGTTGATCGATACCCGGAAATTTCCTCTTGCTTTTATACCTTTTATATATCCTGTTTTCCACGCCAATGGTAATGCAGGAAGCAAACAAAGTTCCCCGTTGTGACTTTGTAACAGCATTTCAGTTATACCAGCAGTGGCCCCGAAATTTCCATCGATCTGGAATGGCGGATGTGCATCGAATAAATTCGGGTATGTTCCTCCACCTCCCATTGTTTCTCTTATTTCTACCGGATCAATATAGGTAAATGCATCACTCAATATTTTATAAGCATGTTCCCCGTCCTGTAAACGTGCCCACCAGTTGATCTTCCATGCCATGGACCAACCGGTACTTACATCTCCGCGTTGTATCAATGATTGTTTCGCTGCAGCCGCAAGTTCCGGTGTTGTATTTACATTGATCTGGCTACCGGGATATAAACCAAAAAGCTGCGAGATATGCCGGTGTTTATCATTCGGATCATCCCAATCGTTGAACCATTCCTGGATCTGTCCGTATTGGCCGATATGATAAGGATATAATTTTTCTTTCGCATTGATCAATTGATTTCTGAAATCCTGATCCGTATTTAATACTGATGTTATGTTGATCAGGGCAGTAAATAATTCCCTGATGATAGACATATCCATGGTTGTTGCCATGCTAAGCTGGTATTCTTTTCCTTTTATCTTGATCGTAT
The DNA here is from genome assembly GCA_039932855.1 of Chitinophagaceae bacterium. GTDB lineage: Bacteria > Bacteroidota > Bacteroidia > Chitinophagales > Chitinophagaceae > JAJKIP01. The sequence goes on from JBDTPD010000108.1 coordinate 3,002, forward strand.
TCTCAGGTGATGTAGAAGGGTTGGTAATTAAATAACCACTTGCCGGATCTGTGATCAACCAATGCAGCATGAATTGCGCCGCTCCTTTCATAACAGGATAATATTCCTGCAAAAATTTTTTATCCCCGGTAAATAAATAATGTTCCCAAAGATGTGTACTGAACCATGCGCCGGACATTGGCCAGCAACTCCAGCGCGGCACACCTTTCGGATCCCAATCAAAACCACCGGGCGGCGAAGTCTTGGCCCAGAGATCTGAATTATGATGAGCGACCCAGCCTTCTTTTATATTATAATTTATACGGGCAGTTTGTGCGCCATTTACTGCCAGTTCTTTCATAAAGCTGAATAAGGGCTGATGACATTCAGAAAGATTAGTATTCTCTGCCAGCCAATAATTCATTTCTGTGTTGATGTTGGTTGTATAGTTGCTGCCCCATGGTGGTTGCACTTTATCATTCCAGATGCCCTGCAGGTTAGCAGGACGTGAACCGGGTCTTGAACTGGCAATCAATAAATACCTTCCAAATTGGTAATATAAAGTTTCCAGTGAATAATCGTTGGGTGAAGCGGCAAACCGTTTTAATCGTTCATCAGTCGGGAGATTTGCTGAAGTAATAGTTGATCCCAGGTTCATCTCTACTCTTTTGAACAACGATTGATAATCTTTTATATGATCAGCTCTTAGTGGAAGATATTTTTTTTGTACAGCTTTATTTAATGCAGTCGTTGCTTCTATCGATGGATCTTTTCCTTGCTTACCGGGTGATTTATCAAATCCGTTAAAGCTGGTTGCTTCTGTTAAATAAATAGTAACGGTGGTAGCGTTAGTAACGACAAGCTGATCATCTTTTTGTTTTATCGTACCTCCTTCTGCTATTACTTTTACCAACACTTCAAAATTCATTCCTTCACCGTTCCAGTCGTCATACACTACCTGTTGCGGTTCGTACTCTCGGTTGGCTACAAACTTTGGCGCTTTACCTTTTAACCGCAATTGATTTCCGCTCACGGCAGTTGTCTGAAATTTTAATTTACTCGTCAATGAAAGAGAAAAATTTATCGATGCTTTTTTATCAGCTGTCATTCTGATGACCATTACCTTATCAGGATGACTGATAAATGTTTCGCGCTGATAGGTGATGCCTGCCTGTTTATATTTTACAGTAGCTGTTGCATTATCGAGATCAAGATCGCGATAGTAGTTATCAGCTACGGTATCCTTTGCAGGAAAACTCAGCCACAGATCAGCCAGTGGAAGATAACGTGCAGAATAAGGGCCCTGCATTTTCTTCCACAATGCGGTGGCGCTATCATAATTACCGGCAAATACCTGTTGGCGGACCTGTGGTAAAAATTTCGGACCGTCGGGATTATTTCCATCCTGTGGGTATCCAGACCAAAGTGTATTATCGTTTAGCTGAAAACGTTCTTTTGCAATGTCACCAAAAACCATGGCACCTGTTTTTCCATTTCCCAATGGCAATGCTTCTTCCCATGCTGATGATGGTTTATTGTACCAGGTTTTCAAACCAGGAGTTTGCCCGGAAAGATAGCCGGTGAATAATAAGAATGATATGGTTAAAAGTGTTTTCATGATTTGAAAATTGTCCATCCCAGTTCAGATATTCTTCATAATTCAAGCATTACCGTCTCCACCCCTTCCACCTTCGCACTCATCACCGACTTGCCATTATTTGTTTTTATGCGAATGATTGCACGGCCATTATATAATTGCACATAACGTGAGCCACTGCTTGTTCCCTGGTCGTCGATCAGTTTGCCATCACCGGTTAGTCCGAAACGGATCCAGTTAGCTGCATCAATACACAATACATTTTTTTCATCGAGTAGTGTTGCCTTTACTGTAGCGACACCATTTTCTTCTTTTATTTTCTCAAATAATATTTTCGCAGGCTTTCCCCATTTATCAGCCTGGTATTGAAAGCTGATCGAGTCTGTTACAGTTGTCTTGCCTTTCTTAGCTATCACTTTTACGCTGTTGGATCCTTTATTCAAGATGGTATTCCATCTTAATCCGGCTGCAGGATAATCCTGGCTATTGCGTTTTTTTATGCCTAAACTTTTTCCATTAAGAATTAATTCAGCTTCATCACAATTGGAATATACTTTCAACATTTTCTCTTCATTCATATCGCCCCAGCGAACCGGCCAATCATGACCAAAAATATGTGCCATGGGTTGCGTTGTCCAGTAAGATTGAAAAACATAGTAAACCTCTTTTTTGGTAAGATCTCTCTCTACTATTCCTTTCTGATTCATATAAGGCACCGGGCTGTCGGGTCGTACCGGTGTAGAGAAATCTTTGAATGGCCATTGCGCCGTACCGGTAAGTAAAGGCATTGTTTCCTGTTCTTTCAGGTGCCAGTCTACCAGGTTACATAGATACGATTCGTTGGCATCTCCATTTTTAGCCGCCCTCGCAGCCGGAGCGAATAATGTATCGTTGCCAGCGTTACCGGTATTGTTGCTGCTTATAATTTGCTGAAGTAACCGGTCCGGGTTTTCGGAATTACGGCCGGCATGAGTATCACCTCCCCATTCTATATGTAAAAAATGTTTTACTTTCTTCATCTCTTCCATCGTTGTCTGCTTGTATTCTGTATAAATACTCCTGTACCATCCCATCCACATCGAAGGAGAATATACATCTACAATATCTTTACAAAAATCGCAGCGGCGTATGGCTGTTTTTCTTGACGGGTCCAGCGAATGAGCAAGATCATTGAGGTTACTCATGAACGCCCTGATCTTATCTTTATCGAACTCTGTAAAATCACCGGGCCAATCATTCTCATTTCCTAATCCCCAGATGATGACAGCCGGATGATTGTAATGCTGTTCGATCATATTGGTCAGCATTCTCTTTGCCTGGGCCTTATAATTTTCACCACCTAATCCGCCACGGCACCAGGGAATCTCTTCCCATACCAATATGCCGAGACTATCACAAAGATTCAGGATGATTCGTGATTGCTGGTAATGTCCCAGCCTGATAAAGTTGACGCCCATCTCTTTCATCAATATCATTTCAGCTCGCATCATTTCTTCTGTCATCGCTGATGCTACGCCTGCATGATCTTCGTGACGGTGCGTGCCACGAAGCAATAGTCTTTTTCCATTTAACATGAATGGCCCGTAATCCACAAATTCAAAATTCCTGAAACCAACTTTTTCCGATTGCTTATATTCTCCCTGTACTGTTTTAATAATAACCTCTACGTTGTAAAGTTGGGGTAGTTCGGGCGACCATAGTTGCAGGTTCTTAACATTCAATTCAGCTAAAGTAACATCGCCGGTTAAGATTGTATTCTTTGATAATTGTTGCAATAATTTTCCTTTGGGATCAATTACGTTCACAGTAATATCTGCTTGTTGCACATGGAGAGGATTATAAAAGCGGGAAGTGATGGTAAGTTTTCCTGTCTTCCCGCTTTTATCTGTTTGTGCGATAGCAAATATTTTATCGATGGAGAGTACCGGTGTATAAACAAGATTAAGATAACGGTAAATACCACCATACAAATTAAAATCCGAAAGATTGGACGGGATCATTTCCAGGTCGCGTGAATTATCTGTCCGGATAGCAATGGGAACCTGGCCATTAAATTGTTTTTTAAAAACATCCGTTTTCGAAAAGGCATCTACTGCATCTGTAATATCAATGGTGAATTCATCATATCCGCCTGTATGCGATCCAACTTTAGTATCATAAATGTATACTTCTGTTTTTTGTCCCGCTCCTTCAAAATGTAATAATGTTCTTCCTCCGTTATATGGATTCTGAATACTCAACCTGGTACGATACCATGCCGGCCCCTGGTAATAATTTACATCCGGATCAACTGCATCTTCTGCATTGACACAATGCGGAAGTGTAACTGGTTGCCATAAAGGAACGTTTTCCGGTCCTCCTTTACTAACAGGTCTTATTATTTCCCACATGCCGCCGATATCCTGTTTGAGAAATTCCCAATTATTGATCAATCTTATTTTCTGCTGCGCCGATACTATTTGCGAGCAAAGTGAAAGCGCTAAAATGTAAATCAGTCTTATCTTCATTTCTTAGTTATAATAAAAAGAACAATTTGAGAAAATAAGGAATAAGAAATTAGAAATAAGGAATGAGAAAGTGATCGAACAACCCTTTAGGGATGGCGCCACTTTCTCATTCCTTATTTCTAATTTCTTATTCCTTATTTCCTTAATGGTTCTATTTTAATATCTGTCCATCATTATTGATGTAAACATGTTTCATAACAAGCACAGTGCCGGGATTAGCATCTTTGGCAGGGAACGCAACACGATATTCTTTTGCAACCGGATCTTTGAATCCAGGATAGGTTGCTTTGGTATAAGTGAGCCAGTCTTTGATACCAGTGCTGGTAAACCAGAGATTTCCTTCGATATAGGCGCTAAATACATTGTCGGCATCAATGGAGAAACTCAGATTCTTAAGTTGGCCGTTTGCCATTACCAGGTCAGGATTTTTTCCTTTTACCGGGCTTATCAATGGCAAAGGATCCGGCGCCACATTACCTACGGTGCTGAACTTGGATACATTGGTAGATGGAACAAATGTTTCATAGCGCAGCTGGTAATTATCTGTAGTAGCAGCATTAACGGTAGGCCATATTTCCCATCTTATTTCACGTATATAAGGAACAGTAGGATCGGCTGGTTGATTAAAGAATAAACTGATAACAATAGTTTGTGCTGCTCTGAAGTAAGTTTTCCAACCGAGCCTTGTCCTTATTGAAAAAGGTATTTTCAATTCGGCAAGGTTCAGTGTTCTGCGCACATTAGGCGCACTGGTAGAACTGGCTGTCAGTTCTAATCTTGATCCTGCTGTATCTGTAGAAGTGATCAAGTTGTTACTTGTATTGCTGGTACTCCATCCGTTTCCATTCAATGTATAGGCGCTTTGAAATTCATCAAAGTAATACCTGGTAACTTTCATCGCAGTAGACTTTGAAGAAGAAGTGCCGGTATTTCTTGCAGTGGCTGTGACAGTATATTCTCCCGGAGTATTTGGCGCGATCCATAAAGTCTCAAACAGGTGCTCGGTACGATAGTTATCAAAACTACCACCCGTAGCTGTCCAGTCATAAGAGATCTCATTTTTATCACCGGCAGTAGAGGCCCATACAGGAACCTTTTCTCCAAAATAGAATTCTTCCCCAGCTTTATTGAGACTGGTTATTTTTACATCGATCTTCTTTTTACAGGAGAATGCAAACAGGCAAACTACCATGAATAAAAAGAGTCTGTTTATTTTCAACATAAGTTTAGAATTAATGATTAATTGGTCGCTATTGCTAGTTTTGTCGGCTGAAACATAAATCTGTTCATCACGTGTACGACACCATTGGTTGCATGAAGGTCAGGCGTACGTGGAGCAATGTTTGTCCAGTTGATAGCAGTGCCTTTATATACTGTCGGCAATCCCACATAATTATTGATCCGCAGGTTAGCCTCCCGTACGTTCTCCAGGTATAAGTATACTTTAGCTGAATCATTGGTAGGAGTCGACGCAAATGTTTCCACCCATTTAGGAATAGAAGAAAGTGTGCTGTATGTCTGCGTTCCTTTCAGTACATGATACCTTAACATATTGGCGATAGAATCCCTGTTGTACTGTGACCAGTCAGATCCTTTTTGTAAAATAGATACCGTAGGATTATTAGGATCAGGAGCAAGTACTTTATTCAGCGACCAATAACTATTGGCATCTTCCAGGTTGATAAGTGATGTGTTATGCAATAGTAAAAAAGTATTACCGGTGGAAGAATACATTTCTTTTACATCCTTGTATGCAGGATCCTGGTCCACATAACTGATAGCAGCCAGCATTCCTGAAAACATATCAGGGCGTGATTGCATAAATTCCAGTACACTCTTATTTAAGTTAGTATCATAAAAAGAGGAGTTATAATCATAGCCATCCTGCAACTTGTTACAACTGGCAAAAGCAACAACGCCAGCTATCAACATCATCGTTATAATCCATTTATTATTTTTCATACAAATCATTTAGAATTAGTCGTTTTAAATTATTCATCATAAGGAGGGTTCTGATCACCTCTCAATTTTGGATTGGCATTGAACATAGCAGAGTTGATCGGGTATAATATTCTTCCCATATTATCTCCTGCATATTGAATACCTCCGGTACGTGCTGCGATAAGAGGGTTCATAGTTTCACGGAGATAGCCATACCCTGCATCGGTATAATCATAAATTTTATCGATGCGGCAGAGATCAAACCATCT